>JAGODF010000076.1 GCA_017998375.1 Spirochaetota bacterium | reverse complement strand
AGAAAGTCAATATTGAGTGGGGTTTAGCAAGTATAGCCCATAATTTCCTGAAAATGAGCCTTGCGGTATGATTACAAGGCTTTGAATTATAAAGAAAGGGCTGTCCTTGTTTTCGGACAGCCCCTTTATATTTTCGGACAGTCGATCTATCATCCTTTGTGCAACAACTGCTACTACTCCATGCCGGCTTGATTGATATCGAACTGGAAAAGAATTGACACCATGATACCACTGGTTACATATGTAACCAGTGGTTATTGACTGTTCTGATCATCTTCAGCATCCAAAGGACAGGCAACCTGTGCGATAGTTATCGCCATTCCCTGAAATCCGCTGTAGATAACTATCTACATTCATTATGGAGGGACCCCATGTCACACCCGAACCGCAACAACCCCTACAGCTTCAACGACTACCTCGAGTGGCGTAAAACCGTCGACTACTATGCCGACGACCCCTTCATCCAGAAGGTTGTGAAACATTTCTGCGGGGCCGACGCCGGGAAGGTGGACGCTCACGCCCGCGCCATCTCGAAGAAGGCCTCGTTCCGGTGGCGCGACATGGCGGAGGCGATCGCCCGGCCCGAGAAGTGGCCCTTCATGCTCCATTACGACGGCCACCACAACCGGATTGACCGGATCGTGCGTCCCCACGAAACCGAGATCATGGAACGCGATGTCTTCGGCGAGCGGCTCTTCTCGGATTCGGTCTCGCCATGGGAGAAGCTCATCGGCATGTACCTCATCTACCAGAACAGCGAGGCCTGCATCGCCTGCCCGCTCACCTGCACCGAGGGGCTGGTGAAACTTCTGGAGAAATACGCTGACACGCCGGAGACGAAGCGCATCCTCCTCCACTGCAAGGACGGCATCGACGGCGATGTCGCCATCGGCGCGCAGTACCTCTCCGAGATACACGGCGGCTCGGACGTGGGCGCGAACCTCCTCGAGGCGGTGGAGGTCGATGGGACCTGGCGGCTCTACGGCACCAAGTTCTTCTGCTCCGCCACGCACGCCGATTACGCCGTGGTGACGGCGAAGCCGCGCGGCTCGGAGAAGGTGGCGCTCTTCGTGGTGCCGTCGTGGCTGCCGGGAAATAAAGAGAAGGAGATCCGCAACGGTTATACCATCGACCGCATCAAGTGGAAGATGGGCACCTGCGAGCTGACGACGGCCGAGCTCACCTTCAACGGCGCCGTCGCCTACCCGGTGGGGCCGATGGAGAAGGGCCTGGCCAACGTCGTGGGCATCGTCCTCACCTACTCCCGCCTCACCGTGGGGCTCGCCTCCGGCGCCGGCATGGCGCGGGGCCTGCGCGAGGCGAAGAAGTACGCGGAGTTCCGCGAGGCATTCACCATGCGGATAGGCGCCTTCCCGCTGGTGAAGCTGCAGCTTCGCGAGATGGAGCTTTACGCGAACAGGACCACCGCGGGCGCGTTCAGACTGTACAGCGAGTTCCTGGGACTGGAGGGTGGATTGAAGGGCGGCCTCGCGACGGACGAGGCGCCGGAGATGCGGCGGAAGCGCTTCAACGTGCGCGAGCTCATCATGCTCCAGAAGATCACCGCCGCTGCGGACTCGACGGACATGTGCCGCAGGGCGATGTCGATCTTCGGCGGCCACGGCGTGATGGAGGACTTCTCGTCACTGCCGCGCTTCTACCGCGACGCTGCCATCAACGAGCTCTGGGAGGGGCCGCGCAACGTCCTCCTCACCCAGATCCACAACGACATGAAGCGCGCCACCGGGTGGTACGCGCCCGCCGACTTCGTGGCGTCGGTCCTGCGCGGCGCCAACGCGTCTCTCATCAAGCGTTACTCGAAAGAGATGGAGGAGCTGACGGCGCACCCGCACCTGTTCGGCGACGATGATAAGACGCTGGAGGTGTGTGCGCGCTGGGATCGGTTCTGCACGGACTTCTTCCATTCATACCAGGACCTCGCACTGGAGGAAGTGGAAAAAAGGGGATGATAGGATCACGCGCTACCGCATGAACTTCGCGGCGATGATCCGGCCCAGCTGGAGCATGTGCGCGACGACCTCGTCCCTGCTCCTGCCGGGGTAGTTCCGGAACGAAATGAGCACGCCGTTCATCGCGGCAAAGAAGGCGTGCGACCGCTTCCGCGCGTCATCGCCGCCGAAGAAGCGGTCGAGCCGGTCGAGGAGCGTGCGCTCCATCTCGTTCAGCCTGCTTACAAGCTCGCCGTCAAGGGAGCCGTCCAGCATGAAGTGGGTCATCATGCGGAAGTACTGGTCGTTCTCTATGAGAAAGCGCATGTACGTTTCCGCGACGGCTTGAATACCACCGCCAGCCGCGCCGTCGATGAGCTTCAGAAGCTCCCCGGCACCGCGGAGGAACGCCTCAACGAAGAGCGACTGCTGGTCCGGGAAGTAGCGGTAGATCAGGGCGTGGGAGATCCCCGCCTCCTTCGCTATATCGCGGATGCTCACCTGGCCGAAGGACTTCCGCGCGAAGACGCGCTCAGCCGCCGCGACGATCACGTCGCGGCGCGCCTCGCGCTCCTGTCCCTTGAGGGAGTTGAAGGGAGTGATCTCTTTCATGCAGGACACACCGAAGAAAAACTATCTGTGAAGGTTCCAGAACCCGCCGCCGGTTTCGCTGTTTCCGTTGCCCCATGGCCCCGTGAGCCTGGTGCAATCCGGCGACACCTGCCAGTACCCCCTTCCCATGGGGTTTGATCCCTGGGTCCAGGTATAGCGGATCACATCACCCTGCCTGATCCCGGAAACGGTGCCGTTCCTCCAGGTCCCCGTGACCTGGTCCCCGTTCTCCGAAAGCTGCACTTCACCCCAGTCACTCTGGTAGATTCCGTCGAGCGGACATCCTGCGTGAGACGGCGGCGCGCCAAGAACCATACAGAGAGCGATACTACCAAGGACCGCAAAAACAGTTTTCATGCGCATGTTGCTTCTCCTCCATCGAAATGCCGGATGTTCAAAACGAAGACCTCGAAGCAGGGAACGCCCTTCTCCTTTACCCTGACCGTCCCGACTGAAGTCCGAATCGCTTGAATCCGTGAATAATATGGACACATTCCATCGGAAAAAATCAAGCACATTACTATACACCGGGGTGATGATGACGGGTCCCGTCGGACAAAGGCAAGGTCATAAATCTTGACAATTTACCATCTGGAGGCTACCATAGCATCATGTTACAGATGATCTTGCGGAACCGGGAATGATATCGTTCGATCTTGAATGCGACGGCGGGCACAGGTTCGAGGGCGTTTTCAGTGACTACGGCTCCTTCGACGACCAGCTCGCCGCGGGTCGGATCGCCTGCCCCCTCTGCAGCTCTGCCGCGGTGAAGCGCATCTTCTCCGGGTGCGCCATCCAGGCGCGGCCGGTATCGCGGATCGCCAGGGATCCCGGCGCGCGTACCTTCTTCGATTACATGCGCGAATTCCGCCGCTTCGTCATGGAAAACACGGAGGACGTGGGACGCGACTTTCCCGAGGTGGCCCGCGGCATCCACTGCGGCGCAGAGGAAAAACGCACCATCCGCGGCGAGACCACCATCGGGGAGATGAAGGAGCTCGCCGAGGAGGGCATCGGCGTGCTCCCGGTTCCCGACGTGGAGAAGCTGGAGAACTGATTCACTCCAGAAGCAATGCGTCCCCGCCTGCGGTAAAGACCGCGATACCCTTCCCCCCCATGTATTTCTCGCTGAATTTCCGCGTGGTCGGAGCGAAGACACGCGCGCCGGCGATCGTTTCGGCCGTGACGGCACCGCGTTTCCCCGCGCCCGCCCGCGCCAGTTCCTCCACCCTCCCCCTCGCGTCGCGCATGGCGCCTGTTTTGATGAACGCCGGGATCCGGTGTGTATCGAAGCTCGAGAACCAGTCCCACGACAGGCAATCACGCATCAGAGCGATATCGGTCGGGAACGTGGATGATACGAGGTCCTCGATGAGTCCGTGCATGCGCAGCCACGAAATGTCCGACGTGTCGGCGAACATCGCCGCGAACGCGGCGTACAGCTCCCATGGCGTCGCGAAGCGCGACAGCAGCTCCGAAAGCGTGATGCGGAACGCGTCGGAGTTGTACAGCCCGTCCAGCAGGCGCGCAATCTTCTTCACCAGCGGCATATCATCCCGCGAAAGCCAGTTGTTTTCCTCCACCTCGTAGGGCGGGTCCTCCGAAAAGCGCATCCCGTACTCATCCGCGCGCTCCCGCATCTCCGTACCGGGCAGGAGCTTCAGCGTTCCCAGCTGGAAGTGGCGCGCGCCCAGCGCGTACACCCGATTGAACGATTCCTCAATCCCGGCGAGGTCCTCGAACGGAAGCGCGGCGATAAGATCGACGTGCACGGAAACCTTCGTGCGGGAAAGGAGCGCGGCGATAGCGGCCCTTTCCTTCTCCCAGTTTCCCCTCCTGCCCGCCGCTTCGAGCGTCGCCCGGTGCGTCGACTGGATGCCCAGCTCGAACTGAAAGAGGCCGGCGGGCGCGCTTTCAAGCAGAACAAGGTCCTCCTCACCGAGTAGCGAAGGGTGCACCTCGAAGTGAAAGGTGGTTCCGTGCTCCGCGTAACGCTCCATCAGCCTCTTCCAGATCGCGCGAGCGCGCGCGGCGTCCGCGTTGAAGGTGCGGTCCACGAACTTCACGAGTTTGGGCCGGTGGCTCGCAATGCGCCCGATCTCCTCACCCACCCGCTCCACGTCACGGAATTCGAGCTTCTGGTCCGCCCGCGATGAGAGGCAGTAGGCGCAACGGAACGGGCACCCGCGGCTCGACTCGTAGTAGACATTCCTGTGTGCAAAGCCGACAAGGTCTTCGTCCGTGTAGGGAAACGGTATTTCACTGAAATGCGGGTTATGGGAGTGGATGATACGCTCCGCCGAAGAAAAACCAGCTTCGACAAGTCGCCGGAATCCCTCCTCCCCGTGCCCCGTGATGATAAAATCCGCGCCGGGATATCCCTCGATCCACTCACTCGCGTTGTACGATACCTCCGGCCCGCCCAGCACCACGGGAAAATCCTTCACCGGGGCGAGGATCTCCATCAACCTTTTCGCGATCCGCGTGTTCCAGATGTACACGGAGAACGCCGCGGCTGCGGGCCTTTCATCAAGCACGTATCGCGCGATCTCCTCCGGTCGCGCGTGGATGGTGAACTCCTTCAGCACGACATCGTACCCCATGCCGGCGACCGCGTTGCGCAGGTAGAAGAGCGCCGCGTTTGGATGCGAGAAGCGCGCGTTGACGCCGACGAAGAGGATCTTTTCCATGGCAGCGATACTATCTCCCGCGCCGGAACAATCAAGCGGAAAACCGGCGCGGCACCGGGTACGGTGCTCTGAAAAAATGATTGTCTTTTCATCGCTGAGGTGCAGAATTCATGATCACGACAGGAGGCTTCCCATGAACGGCGTGCTCGACCATTTATTCAATAATATCATCTATCTTTTTATCTTCTGCGGTCTTCTCGCCTTCGCGTTTTATTATTCCGTCAAAATATTCCTGAAAAAGCGTGAGGGAACAACTCCCGCGTGGCTGCAGGTTGCCTCGTTCTGCATCGGTATCGTCGGGCCGATCGCGCTCGGGGCGTCGAACCAGCTTGTCTGTGGCTTCGGTTTCTCGGACGCGCTCACGCCAGTCGGACGGAGGGGGGACCTCCTGCTCCTCCAGTCGGTCCTCGAGTCCGAGGACTCCTCACTGTACCGCCTGTACGGGGTGAACCTCGCGACGGGCAAGCGCCTCTTCCGCCGGAATTTCAGGAACCGGAACCTTGACGGGAAGCTTGAGGCATGGAACGGCGACCGCGTATGGTTCAACCCGACGAAGGGCTTGCTTCATTCCCGCTCGCGGGAGATTATCGCCCTGTCGGCTGCCACCGGTGAAACGCTGATAACGCTGAACACCGGGGACCTCGCGAAGAGAGCCGGGCTGAAAGCGGAGATCGCGAAGATAGAATCCGTCACCGGGGACGATACCGTCATTGTGCAGACGAAGGACGGGCTCTGGGTGGAGATCGATCCCGTGAAATACGCGGCGGTCCGCGAGCAGGACATTCCTATCACCCCCGCCAATCCCGCGGCTGATTTCAGGGTGGAGACGGCGCAATGCTCCTCCTCGGTCCGCGTGAAGGACACCGTGTGGCGGCTGGAGGGCGAACCGCGCATGCGGCTGATGTTCGATGAAACAACGGGCGACCGGGCGGAGGTTGCTACCGGCGCGGTGTTCATCAGCGGCTGCCTGATGTCCAGGTTGCTCGACGGGGAACGCGTCCCGGTCCTGAGCTGGGAGGATATCGATAAAAAAAACTTCCTGCTTGATATGTTCTCCGCGGACGGTTCCGCGCTATGGCGTCTGGAGGGCAGGAAACTCGGGGAACTGGGAATCCCGATCGGGACGCCATCATGGATACGGGGGGACCGCGCGGGCATCGTCCTTCTGCGAGGCGGGCACATGGTCTCCATCAATAGTAGCAACGGAAGCATCAACTGGCACCTGAGGCTATAAAGGGTGAATACATGTTCTGGATGTGCCGGCGTATCTCAAGCGGGATAGAAGCACACCGCGACATAAAACCGCCCGTATATATCGCGCATGCATGCCGATTGACTAACCGTTGCCCATTCGGAGAAAGATTTTTACACATGTTCGGTTTCTCGGTGAGTCTCCAGGGTCTCCCCAGTAGTATTCCCAGCAAATAATGCCGTTTACAATACTTTGACCGATTGCATATTGATCTAGCTTTACATTCTTATGCATGATTTCTCCATCCAGCAGCAATTGATCTAAGTATCGCTCCGTCGCAATTGCAATAAAATATGAGACAGAGAACTTCCCCAACCTTCGGAAATCCGAAACAAGCTCATTCTCCTGCTTCTTGAAAACAATCGTAAAGCAGTGCCACTGTTTAAGAGGATCGCGCGGTTGATACTTTACCAGGGTAAAGCCCTTCGGGAAGTGCTTGATATCTCTCTGTATTTGCGAAAGAAGTATGATGATGATTTCACGCTTGGATACCTGGAGCTGTGAAGCGGCAATATCTATCTTACGATAGATGGTTTTTTTCATATGTATGGTCGTTCGCAGCATTCCTTATCCTCGGATTGTGATAATAAGTATCAATCCCCCGGGATGTATACGAGTATTCACCTGGATAAATTAAATTTTTTTCTGATTCCAGTAAAAAAAGTGGTGTTTCATCAGCCTTATCATGCATAACAATGCATCCCGACGCTAATAAGATCATCCTATTCCATATCAAGCTTGATATTCTCCCAGCTATACAGCCCAATGCCCCCATGAAAAAGCCCCGCGTCGCCTACGTAACCTACGTGGTCGATCCCGCCGACCCGGACATCGACCTGGACATGGAGATATTCCTGCGCGCGCTTGCCATGCGCGACATCAACGCCGCTGCCGAGGTGTGGGACGACCCGCGCGCCGACTGGGCTTCGTACGACATGGCGCTCGTCCGCAGCACTTGGGATTACACCCGCCAGCGCGAAAAATACCTTGAATGGGCCAGGCGCGTGTCCGCGGTCACCAGGCTCGTGAATCCGTACGAGGTGCTTTCGGACAACACCGACAAGAGGTATCTGTTAAAAATAGCGGAGTGCGGCGTTCCCATCATCCCCACCCTGTTCCTCGACGGACCGGCTGATCTAAAAGAAGAATTTCCCGGCATGGAAGCCGGCTGGGTGGTGAAGCCAGTGGTGGACGCGGGGGCCCGTGGGGCGAGCCGTCATGCCGAATGGAAAAGCGTCGCGGAAACAGTCCGTGCCCACTTTACACAGTCGGCAGTACCGCTGATGCTGCAACCGTATCTTCCCGAGGTGGACACGGACGGGGAGATCGCCGTGATCTGCTGCCGCGGCGTGCCGACGCACGCGGTCATCAAGAAGCCCGCGCTCAGCGAGGGAGGCCACGGCGATTTCGCCGGGAAGGCGGAGATCACCGCGACGCTGCGCGCGTTCGTGGAGAAGGCGCTGTCGCTCCCGGTGTCGCGCGGAACGTACGCCGACCTGCTCTATGCCCGGGTGGACGTAGTTCCCCGCGACGGAGGCTTCCTGCTGATGGAGCTCGAGGCGACGGAACCGTATCTCTTCCTGCCGTCGTGCGAGAGCTCCGCGGAGGTTTTCGCAGACGCAGTGGAAGCGATGCTATGATACGAAAATTGGAGAACACCATGATCGAAACATTGAAACTGCTGGCCGACTACAACATGAAAGCGGACGCGGCGATGATGAAGATACTTTCCGCGCTACCGGAGGAATCGCTCCGGAAGGACCTCGGCACATTCTTCAAATCGATTGCCGACACGCTGCTCCACGCCGCCGCCGCGGAGATAATCTGGCTGAAAAGATTCAAGGGCTTCCTGCGATTCGAATGCCTCGGGAAAAGCCCCCTTCCGGGGATGACGAACGAGGAGTTGATGGATATCTGCGCGAAAGACCTCCGTTCCTTTTTCACGCTCAAGGGAAGGATCGACGAGCTCTATATCGCCCTCGTCGCAGAGATAAGGGCCGAAGACCTCGGCAGGAGGATCCGGTACACCAGCGTCTCGGGGAGGGAGATGGAGAAGACCTTCTGGCACACGATCATGCAGGTGCTCAACCACGGGACCCATCACCGCGGCGCCATCTCCGCGATGCTGGACATCCTGAAAGTGGACAACGACTACTCGGGGATCGTGCTCTACACGGAGTGAGTGCGCGGCCGCACCCTACACTTCCGCGCGCCGCTCCGCGTCGAGTTTCCGGTACTCTTCGATCATGATGCCGCGCACCATCTTCGCCAGCTCCTCGGCAGGCATGTCCGCGAATTTCTCGTACGGTATCTCGTCCAGCACCCGCAGGCGGATTTTATGCGTACCGTGGTAGTCGAAGCTCTTCTTCGGCAGGGCCTCCCTGGTGCCGCTCACCACCATGGGGAGGATGGGCACCTTCTTCTCCTTCGCCAGGATGAACGCGCCCAGCTTGAAGTCGCGGAACTCGCCGGTCTCCGAGCGCGTCCCCTCGGGATAGAAGAGCACCGAGCTCCCCTCTTCCAGCCTGTCCGCGCAGTCCTTCATCATCTGCTCGATACTCGCCTTATCGCCGCGCTTCAGCTTGATGTAGCGGTTGAGCGACATATTCCAGCCTATGAACGGAGTGCGAAATATCTCTATCTTGGAGACGAACTTGAAGTGCCTGTAGAGGCGGAAGTTCACCAGGATGTCAAGGAGCGACTGGTGGTTGCAGACGATCATGAAGGTTCGCCCCCCCTGGATCTTCATGCGCCCCTCGGTTTTGATGCGCCACGCGGGCATTACGTAGGTATACATCGACGCCCAGAAGCAGGTCCACCGGTGCAGAATCACGAGCTTTTTATCGAAGAGGAACGTGACGATTTTAATAATGAGGGCGATAAGGAACATCACAGGCGCGGTGAGCCCCAGGAAGGTGAACCAGCACGTCGAGATAAACCAGCTCTTAAAAGTATTCATGATGGGATTGTCCTCTGGAAATTATGAAAGGAATATATATGATGAGTACCGCGCCGCGTGTCAATACTATTTACCATGCTGCGTTATTTAAAAATTCTTTCTGCTGCACGTGCGGTGAACATCGTTCACATGAAACCCATGAATTCACAAAAGCGGAAGGCCCCCCATTGTTGCCCGTTCCTCACTCAAGGACCCTGATCTCGGCGATACAGGTATCGCGGCAGGCGCTCCCACGGAAGACGTCCTTTATCTCGAGCACACAAAGATAGCCCTTCGCGCTTCTCACGGTGACGCCCACGGGGAGTTCCTGCATGGACATCTCATCGCGGAAATTCAGGTCCATTTTTTTCGCCAGTCGCCCGAACGCGTAGACCTGTCCGTCCTGCGTCATCACCTCTTCTTTAATCTCGTAGACGGAAAGAGTTGCCCTCTTCACACGGTTGTTGCGCAAAAAATGGGCGGCGGTCCCGTAGCCCGGAAGTATCTTTACCATTTTAACCGTGGCAAACTTCGCGAAGCCTATCTTCTCGCCGATGCCGTCACCGGGATTCCCCTCCACCCAGGATGTCTCGATCTTTTCATCGAAGGCCGCCTCCGGCGCGTAGCGCGCCGCGTCTTTCGCGTCGGGAAGGAAACTCGTCGCCGCGGCAACTACGCCGGGTTTCAGGCGGAGTTCGTTCGAGGAGAGGCCGGCGCGGTATCCGGTGTCGGGCATGTCCATCTCCTGCGCACCCGCAATCGCCGCCAGGGAAACAATCATCGACGACAATAAGAAACGATTCATCGATTTCATGATCACACTTTCTCCTTCAAGTAAAATCTGCATGACGCAACGGAAAGACTTGCGACCTTCTCACAGCCACTTCTTCTTCCTGAAATAGAAAAGCATCCCGAGGCCGATGAAGATCATCACCACCAACAAGATCGGATATGCCCATGGCTTGTCGATCTCCGGCATGTGCTTGAAATTCATTCCGTAGATCCCCACGATGAAGGTCAGCGGGATGAAGATCGTGGCGATCATGGTGAGGACCTTCATCACCTCGTTCATCCGTGTGTTCGTCATGGAAATGTAGATGTCGAAGAGCCCCTTCACCATCTCGCGGCAGGTCTCCACGGTGTCGGCTATGTGGACGCAGTGCTCCATGATATCACGGATGAATACGCGGAACGACTCACCGGCGAAGGGAACCTCGCCGCGCTCCAGGTCGCTCAGGAGGTCCCGGACGGGGAGGATGTTCTTCCGAAGGTACAGGAGGGTGCTGCGCATCCCGTGGAGTTCCTGGAGATCGGCGCGGCTGACATCGGTGAGGAGCTCCTCCTCCATTTCCTCTATCCTGTCTCCCACGCGCTCTATCACCGTGTAGTAACGGTCCACGATGATGTCTATGAGGGAATAGGCCAGGTAGTCAGCGCCCATCTTCCGTATCCTCCCCAGCCCGCGCCGAATCCGCTCGCGCACCTGATCAAAGAGGTCCCCGGGATCCTCGAGGAACGTGATGACATACCGCTCCCCCAGGACAATGCTCACCTGCTCCGAGAGCACGATCCCATCCTCCTCGTCATAATCCATCATTCGCAGGACGATGTAGACCTGGTCCTCGAAGAAGTTGCACTTGGGGCGCTGGTCCGTGTTGACGATGTCTTCCTGGATGAGGGGCGAGATCCCGAACATCGCGCCGAGATCCTCGACGATATTCGTATCGTGCACGCCATCGACGTTTATCCAGACGACCTTGCCGTCTTCCGCCATGGAGCACTCGCCCAGCGACTTGATCCCGATCTCGTTGAATCCTTCCTGGGAGTACTCAATGCGGTGAAGGGTCACCTTTTCGGTCCTGGCCGCGCCCACATGCACCACCGTGCCCGCCTGGACGCCGATCTTCGCAGCGCGGTCCTGTATCATCTTCATGCCGGTATCACCCCGTAACCATGATTCCTTATACCGCACCCGCGCCGGATTATCAAGCCTTTTCCGCCGGGTTCACGCGATGCCCGCGTGCATCTTCATCAGGTACTGCGCGTTTGTCACGTACGCGAGCCCGCCGCTGAAGCGTTCCTTGATTATCGAAGGCTCTATCGCCCTCACCGTACCGAGAAGGCGATCCGTGTTTCCCTCTATCCGCGCCAGGAGCTCCGCGGTGGCCTCGGGGCCTATCATCCCCTTCACCTTCTCCATGACCGGGGCAATTTCCGGCACGGAATCGAAGGCGCGGCGCAGGTGCGTGATGATACCCGCGTCCGCCCCGGCGATGATCTTTTCTATAATGCAGGCCTTCGCCACCGCGTACGCGTCGCTAACATCATCACACTCCTCGTTGCCGTCGCAGCCCGGGAAGCGCGTCAGGTAGGCGTCGCCCAGTGCGATAATGTCTTCGGCCTCGATGCAGAAGTTCCCTTCGAGGGCGCGGAGCGCGTCACGGAACTCCGCGGTGGTCACGCTTTTCCGGAATATGCCGGCGATGGTATTTTCATTCATGATGTTATTCTCCGATGTTCCACTTTTATAAATATTCTCTCACATCGCCACGTCCACCCAGCGGAACGCGGGGAAGCGCGTCTCCCTGCCGTTCACCATGCCGCGCCGGTCGCGCGCGAAGAGAAGCGCCTTCACCCTGAAGCTGTGGAAGTCCTCGTAGCTCACCCAGACGAGCTCGTTCAAGTCGTCGTATTCGTCGAAGAACTCCATGGGTTCCATCTCCACCACCGTGTTGGCGAAGACCGCGGTTCCGGGCTGCTGCATTGAATCGAAGAGGTCCAGGACTCCCTCGAAAGCCAGTCCGTCGGCGATCCTCCGCCCGTGATCGATGAAGGCGATATGGCCGGCGATGAACGGAAGCGCGGGCCTCCCGTTCATCACGCAGGAGGTATTGTGCTCGTCCTCGATGCTGAATACATCACCCGACGGAGTGAGCACCACTTCCGCATGCGCGGGAATCAGCGACATTTTCTTGTTCACCCGCAGGCGGGCCTCCTGCCGCAGCTCGAAGAACGCCGGCCTGCCGTTCTCGTGGAAGCCGATGTAGCAGGACTCCGGCATCACGCGCGCGCCCTTCACGCGCAGCCGGATCAGCTCGTAATTGTTGCTGATCCATGCGCGTTTCACCGCACCGCTACGGAAAAAGTGAATTCCCTCGCCCGCCAGGCTCGACATGCCGCCCTGTTCATGGTAATCCGGGTGCGATGTGAGACCGGGGAAGTAGATGTCGTCCAGCTTCCGACAGTCTTTCTTTCCCGCCGGAACGCCGCTCTCCACTGCCCCGTTGTCGTGGAAACGGACCGTTCCATTTTTGAAGGTCAGCATGGCCCCCTTCAGTGGCGCCGTGAACGGTTCGGCAACTGTCGCCTCCATCAGCGAGCCGTTCGCGTGGAAGCTCACCCATCCCGGCTCACAGTCGACTGCGCGCCCGCCCGCGGCGAATCGAAACTTTAATGATGAATAGAACCTCTTCAACCTGCCGTTCTCATGGAAATCCGGAGAGTTGTATTCCCTGTCGAAAATCTGGATGCCGTTCACCCGCGTTTCGATGGGCCCCTTGACGGAGATCGACCGGACCTTTCCTCCAGGGAAGAAATCCACCCTGCTGTGTGCGGGCGCCTGCACGATCGCGCCGTGCACGTCGACCGCCGCGGGACCTCCCGTGTAGACCCCCCTGATCCTTCCATCGAAATTGAGGTCGATTGTCGAGCCCGCGGGGACCTCCATGGTAACACCGCTCTCCTCCCTGCCGATCGGCGAGGCGAGCGTGCCGCGCATCACCGTCCCGTCGGGGAAGAACGTCGCGACCGTGTGTCCCTTGAAGCGGAGCGTTTTCGCCCGCGCGCGGAGTTCCGTATCGACGGCAAGCATTGCCTTTTGCACACCGCCGTCGGGATAGAAATACACGAGGTGCTCTCCCGTACCGCCGCTGGCCAGGACCGCGGGAAGCCCACCGATCATCACGCGCGCATCGTGCGCCAAAAGGCTCTGCCGGACGGCGCCATTGCCGAAGAAATATATTTTTTCCCAGTGATCCTCCCGCATGTCGCGGGAATCGAAGGTGAAGACGCTGCCGCCGCATTTCACCTTCGCGGCCGCGGCAAGCTTCGCCTCCTTCACCACGCCGTCGTAAAAGAAAGCCACCCGCTCCCGCGCGAAAACGAAACTGTTTCCTCCAACCCGCGCCCTTGCGGCCCTCGCGAGATAGCCGCTCATCACCGTGGGACCGGAGTAGCCGGGCAGCGTCCTCTGGTGCACATTCAGGAGCTCCCGGTAGAACACGAACTCGTTGCCCCCCACCACCAGCTTCTCCTTCGGTTTTATCCTCAGCCTATCGTACAGGTACACGAAGGGGAGCAGGCACGGCGTGTACCAGGGCAGGTCGAGGGAGATGAACGCAGCGGCGGGACGCGCGGCAAAGAGGGTCGCCGCGAGGAGCGCTACGGCAATGGCTCTGTTCCTGAAGCGGTTCACATCATCCTCCATTGAAAGCGCGGATTCGAATCCGCGCCCGCGGCACATGTATACTCCCCGGCGGGAAGTTTGTAAACATCAAATCTGGCTGTCCCGGTAAAATCAAAAGGAGGGGATGATACGATATTCCGCCGTACCGGTACCGTCTGCACAAAATGGAAGCCGAAAGCGGGAAGCATGAGACAGGAGGCGGAGTTGAACCACCCGGACGGCAAAAGCCGACCCGACGGGTTTGCAGCCCGCGGGGGGCACCGGCCCCCTACACCTGTCGCGGTACGGCCGCGGAGGCGCGGACATGGGTCCGCGCCTCCGTGTAATCGTGCGTTTCACCGCATCGTTTCCAGGAACGCCTCGACGCGGGTCTTCAGCTGGCCCATGTCCTCCTGTCCGTAATCGGTCTCCAGGCGGAGTACGGGAACTCCTGACTTCTTGAGCGCATCCTCTGCGGGACCGCTCTCCACAATGTAGGGCTGGCAGAACTGCAGGCTGTAGT
>JAGODF010000075.1 GCA_017998375.1 Spirochaetota bacterium | reverse complement strand
GATCCCCGGAAGTAGCGAGCGCAGCGTTGGCGTCAGCCCCGCGCGGCGCTTCACGATGAAGATGTTCGACGTGCTCCCCTCCGCCACGAAACCGCCGGTATCGAGAAGGATCGACTCGTTGAAGCCGCGCCGCTGCGCGTCGGAGAGGGCGAGGTAGGCGTTGATATAGTTGCCCGCGGACTTGGCGTGGACCGGGACCGTCTCCGGGTCGAGTTTCCTGTAGGGGGAGACGCAGGCGCGGACCGCGTGGCTGTCGCCGCGCTGGTCCATCCGCGCGCAGAACACGGCCGCGTCCACGCGCCGGTCCGAGGGAACGCAGGCGTATTCCGGCACCGGGTAGTAGAGGAAGATCTTCACGATGCCGGAGTCTATACCGTTGGCGGAGAGGACCCCCATGACCGCCGCCGTGAGTGTGTCCCTGCTGGCGCTATCGGGCAGTTCCATGAAGGTGAGGCGCGCCGAGTTGAAGAGCCGGTCCAGGTGCTCCTTCAGTCCGAAGATCGCCGGGCCCCGGTGGGACTTCACCACTTCCAGGACCTCGAAGAGCGCCGTTCCCCGGCTGAAGCTCTGCGAGAGTGGCGATACGAGGATCGAATCCTGCTCAACGATGGTGCCGTTCAGCCATGCTTTCATCTGAAACCTCCATGCGTTACTCGTCCGCGCCGTCGGGTGCCGGTATCGCGTGGGAACCCGGCTTCACCGCCTCGACGCTCCGGCTGCGCCCGTAGAAGAAGTAGACCAGCAGTCCCGCGCAGAGCCAGACGACGAACCGAATCCACGTTTCCACGGGAAGGCTCACCATGAGGACCAGGCAGCTCGCTATCGACACGATTGGGAGCAGGGGCACCAGCGGGGCGCGGAACTCCCTCTCCCGGTGCGGATACCGCCGGCGATGGACTATCACCCCCACCGCCACGAGGATGAAGGCGAAGAGCGTCCCGATGTTCGAGAGGTCGGCGAGCGTGCCGATGTCGAAGATCCCGGCCGGTATGGCGACGAAGAAGCCGGCGATCCAGGTGCTCATGTAGGGCGTGCGGTAGCGGTGATGGACGCGGGAGAACACGCCGGGCAGCAGGCCGTCGCGCGACATGGCGAACCAGACCCGCGCCTGCCCGTACTGGTAGACCAGGAGGGAGCTTATCATCCCCGTCAGCGCCCCGAGTGTCACCCAGCGCTGCACCGATTCAAGTCCCAGCGCGTTGAGCGCGTTGGCCACCGGCGCCGCGTTGCGGAGCGTGCTCCAGTGCTGGATGCCCGTGAGCACCAGCGCCACCGACACGTAGAGCACCGCGCAGATGATGAGCGACGCAAGGATGCCGAAGGGGATGTCGCGCTGGGGGCGGCGGCACTCCTCCGCTGCCGTCGAGATGGAGTCGAACCCTATGTAGGTGAAGAAGACGATGGCTCCGCCGGAGAGCACGCCCTGCCAGCCGTTGGGGAAGAAAGGCTTCCAGTTGGATGCGTCCACGTACCGTGAGGCCGCGCCCAGGAAGACCAGGATGGCGATGATCTTTATCACCACCATGAGGTTGTTCGCGCCGGCGCTTTCCCGGATGCCCTTCACCAGCACCACGGTGAGGACCATGATGACGATGAAGGCGGGCATGTTGAACCAGGCCCCCGTGAGGCGCCCGCCGGCGATCACCGGCTCCATGAGCTCCCGGGGGATGGAAAGTCCTATGCTCTGGAAGAGCGCCCCCACGTAAGCGGAGAATCCCACAGCCGTGGCCATGTTGCTCACCGCGTATTCCAGGATCAGGTCCCAGCCGATGATCCAGGCGACGATCTCCCCGAGGATGGCGAAGGAGTAGGTATAGGCGCTTCCCGCGATCGGTATCATCGAGGCGAGCTCCGCGTAGCAGAGCCCCGCCATGACGCAGACGAAGGCCACCAGCAGGTAGGAGAGGGCGATACCGGGACCCGCGCCGGGCCTGCCGGTCATCCCCAGTGCGCCGCGCCCGTGGAGGATGATGTCGATAAGCGGCGCGTTCAGGAACGACTGCACGGCGCGCACTTCGCCGGCCGCCGCGATCCCCGTGAGGATGAAGATCCCCGTGCCAATGATGGAGCCTATGCCCAGCGCAGTGAGCGACCAGGGCCCCAGCGTGCGGCGGAGCCCCCTTTCTGGATGCCCGTACTCCGCGATGAGGCTGTCGATATCCCTGGTCCTGAAAAGGCTTTTCATGCGTAACGCTCCTTTGTTCCCCGCGGCCGCGCGTCAGCGCTGCACCACGATCCTGTTCCCGCCGCGTCCCCGGGCCTTCATCATCTTCTCGTGGGCCAGCTCCACCAGTGATTCGCCGTCGGGCGCGTTCACGGGGTAGGTGGCCACCCCCATGCTCACCGTAATGTTCCCGCCGCTCCCGCCCGTGAGGCCGCCTATCTCCATGTCGCGCACCGACCGGCCGATTCCCCCGGCGATCTCCAGGGCCTCGTCAGTGTCGGTGCCCGGGAGCACCACGGCGAGCTCGTCGCCGCGGTAGCGCACCGCCAGGTCCGACTCGCGGAGGGAGGACTGCACGAAGATCGACATGAGCATGAGGATGCGGTCCCCCGTGTCGTGGCCGAAGGCGTCGTTGATCTCCTTGAAGTTGTCTGGCTTGATCATTATGAGGCTGGTGCGGGGCCCGTAGTTCTGGAACTCCAGGGGGAACTCTTCCAGCAGGAACTTCCTGTTGAAGAGGCCCGTGAGCTTGTCGGTGAAAAGCTCGCGCTTCATGCTGCGCACCCAGGGCGCCTTCTCCTTGATGAGTCCGTGCGTCCTCCTGAGCCTTCCGGAGATGCTCGATAGGAGGTTGTAGAGAACGCGTGCCGAGATCCGCGGATGTTTCTCCAGCACCTCCATGAACGATACGCCGCTCCGGGGGAAGACGACCAGTTCGCAGTCCCTGAGCGTCACCGCCGTGGCGTCGCGGGGGACGCCCTCGAAGAGGTCCATCTCGCCGAAGGAGTCGCCGGGGCCGTACTGCGCGAGAAAGAGCTCGCTTTCCGCGTCCCCGGGGCGGGTTATGAGGACCTCTCCCTCCAGGACGACGAAAAGCTCCCGGCTTGCGTCGTTCAGGTCGAAGACTAGGTTGCCCGCCGCGATCTTTGTATGCGCGCAATACCCGGCTATGATCTCCAGCTCCCGGTCCATCAGGACTGCGAAGATCTCCACGTCCCGCAATAGGGATATTATTTCATCGGCGAGGCTCGGCATGGTCGTTCCAGAATGATCACCGTAGCGGCGGGGTGCGTGGTTTCAACACTTTTTTCTTGCGCGGCCTTTCGCCTCAGGCCGTGGGATCAGGATTTTCCTTCCAGAATGTGCCGTTCCAGTACCGCGCAGGAGAAGGAGCCTTCGAAGACCGGCTCCCCGCCGCGGCGCACGGTGACGGTAACCGCACGCCGCCTTCCTGTCTCGGCGGTGACGTTTGCCGTGGCGACGAGGAGGTCGCCCGCGCTCACCGGCTTGAGGAATTTCACCTCGGCGGCCGCGAGGACCACGGTGGGGTGGTTGACGGCGATCATTGCCGCGTGGTCCGCCAGCCCGAAAACGAAGCCGCCGTGGGCGAGCCCGCGGGCGTCCACCGCCATGGCGGGAGTGACCGTCATCTCCACGGTCGAGGAGCCGGCGCCTGTTTCCACCGGCGAGCCGCAGAGTGTCGTGTCTATCCTGTCGTGGGTGCGCAGATCAACCATTGCCGTTTCCCCGTAGTAGTGATGAAGATTAGCGTAGGAGAAGCGATAGCCGGTGTCAAGCGTTATGGACGCCGCGCGGCGGGCGGTTCAGCGGCGGAAGAACTGCGAGGAAAGCGCGAAAGCGGTGTCGCGGAGGACCGCGTCCCCGTCGAAGTCGTACTCTCCCCGCCACACCGCCTCGCGGACAGAGTCGAGCGACAGGCGCCTCCGTATCCGGGAGGGAATATCATCCTCGAGTTCTATCATGCGGCGGGCCAGGGAATCGCTTTCCGCGGCGAGCTTCCGGATACGCGCCCGGTCTATCTCCGTCACCCTGGCGCGTTCGAATCTCTGCCGCGCCTCCGTCGATATCTCGACCAGGTCCGTGGCGTTCCCGGAGGGGGCGGCCCCGTGTTTCTGGTTCTGCCGGTAGGCGGCGTGCGCCCCGGCGGTACCTGTCCTGGAATGTCCCGCCAGGTCGGTAAACCTGTATATCTTCATGGCGGTGCCTCGTGTATCCTTCGTTCGCATGCGACGGCACGGCGTTTTTTTATGTCGCATGGGGTTTCCGATTAATATTTCGGACGCATCGGCACGATATATTAGCATTAATTTTTGACCATGAACGGATTGCGGGGGAGCGGGAAACTGCTTGCTAAAATAGTCCCCCGCGGGACCAATAACCGGGACATGGACTACAGGAAGGAAATCGCCCTGCTCATCAAGCGCCGGAGGCAGTACTACCCGGTGATGAAGCGCCTCCACTCCATCCACCGGGAGTCACCCGTGCGGAAGCAACCCCGCGAGATACACGCCGGGGAGGGAATGCTCACGGCGCTGGAGCTCCTGGACATCGGCTATCTCGATCCGGAGGCCTTCGTGGTGAAGAAGGCGTTCGGGGACATACGGAACTTTTACTACATGGGCGGGTACCCGTTCACGGAGAAGGGCGACGCGTACATGGCGCAGGAAGGCCGGCGCCGGCGCCTCCTCCGCCTGGGCGGTATGCTGGCATCGGCGGCGGCGCTTATAGCGGCGGGATATATCATACTGAAAACGATGGGAAGCGGGGGTAATTGAGCATGGAGAAGCGGATAGGGAGCCGGGTGTCGTCCGTCAGGCAGGCCATGGCGGTCATGGTCCTTCTGCTCCTCTGCGTTTCCTGCGGCCCGCGGGACGAGCGCTCCTTCCTCGCCCGTAGTGCCGAACGAATGGCGGCGGGAGACAGCGCCGGAGCGATCGACGACGCCAACCGGGCCCTAGCGCTCAATCCGAAAAGCGCTTCGGCGTACGCAGCCCGGGGCGCCGCCCTGTCCAGGGCGAAGAAGAACCGGGAGGCCCTGGACGACTACACACTATCGCAGAACATAGATCCCGGCAGTGCTGTCGCCATTACAGGCATGGCGAAGGCGAAATTCGCGCTGGGGGACCAGCAGGGCGCCATGGATGATATCAACCGCGCCGTGGCCCTCGGGCCCTGCGTCTCGGCCGCGTACTTCGAGCGCGGGAACATCTGGGTGTCCATGGGAAATTTCACCAGGGCCGTGCCGGATTACGAAAAAGCGGTCCAGTGCGATCCCCGGAACCACGAGGCGCTCATGGCCATGGGAATCATACGGATGGAGACCGGTGATCCGGCAGCGGCGTCGGAGTTTTTCCGGCGTGTGATGGAGGTGAGTCCGTCGTCGTCGGGCGCGCACTATTACGAGGGGCTCCTCCGGCTCCGGTCAGGAGAGTGGGAGAAGGCGGTGGCGAGCTACGGCGAGGTCATCCGTCTGGATCCCCGCAAGTCGGAAGCGTTTTACAACCGGGGACTGGCGAGGAGCCACCTGGGAAAATATCCTGAAGCGATCGAGGATTTCACGAAGGCGATATCGCTCAAGCCGTCGTTTTACGCGGCGTACCTCAACCGGGGATACGCGCGATACAGCATGAAGAACTACCTGGACGCCGTTTCCGACTACAACGCGGCCATCGCCATGAAGCCGGATTCCGCGAAGGGATACTACAACCGGGGAATTGCGAAGGCGGGCCTGGGAAACTACCGGGGCGCCGCCGAGGATTTCACGATCTCTCTGAAATACGATAAAAACGATCCCGCAGCGTACTACAATCGCGGGCTGTGCCGCTACAATTCCGGCGCCGTTGCATCCGGGTGCCTTGACATGAAGAAGGCCTCCGCCATGGGCGACGCGGACGCCCGTGAGTTTTTCACCACCAAGTGCCGGTAAGCCCGACTAGCCGGGCTGTCCTCGGGACGTAGCGCCAGTCGTGGTGGCGCCGGAAAGCGGCGGCGGTGCAATCACGCACGTCCAGGAGCTTCCACTCGCCGCGGGCGATCTTCCGCTTCCTTCTTTCCAATTGCGCATAATACTTTCCGATGCCCGCCTTCTCGTGGCCGTTGCCATGCACCAGGATGACGCTTCCGTTCCGCAGCGGTTCCCGTTTCGCGAGCCATGCGTCGCTTCCCAGCGCGATAAGCCCGAATTCCTTCAACTTCTCCATGAGGCGTCCGTCCGACACCAGCCCCGGGAACCGGAAAAACACGGACGGCACGAGGCCGCGCTCCAGCATCCTCGTCTCCGCCAGGAGAACTTCCTTTCCGAAGTCCACGCCTTTCGACAGGAGAAATCCCTTCCGCAGCGTCCGGGGAGAGGGGCGGAATTCACGGGGATGGGTATAGGAGTGGTTCACCCAGGTGATGACGATCTTCCCCTTTGCCTCGAGATCACGGAGCCACTTGAGATCGTTTTCGTGGTTTTCCAGCCAGAGTCCGCTGACGCACAGCGACACCGGAACCGGTGTGCCCCTGCTTTTGAAGGCATTCGCGGTCATCGTGAAGATCTGCCTTTGGAGTGGATGTGTCGAAGGGCAGAGGTCCACGCTCAAGACGGCGCCTTCCAGGTCCCTTGAGAAATTCCGGATTCCCCCATTGTGGATACGGTACGGCGGCGAGGCGGATGATAGAACCGCGGATGCCCAGGCGGAACCGTCAGGCCCGAACGACGCGTGCCGCGGCCCGCCGTCAATGGTAAGCGCGTCCCGCGGCTCTACGCGGGTGCGCAGCGTGTCGCGTTCCACCACCAGGAACATCTCCCGGCCATCAACGGTGAAACGGCGTAGCGCCATCAGCCTTTCCTGGTACGCGCGGGTGGAACACGGGATCATGACGGATTCGTATTCCGCGACATGGCGGATATCGGCCTGGAGCGCCGTCGCCGCGGAGAGCAGTGCCGCGGCTGTATGGAGGGCGACCCGATAAACGCGGGGCAGCATTATCGTACGCGGAGCGGGCGCATGGCTACAGGTGGAATTCCATGCCCTCGGTGGCCATGAGAACTTCCGGGCTGGTAGTCTGCATGGCATTGCGGTGCTCCAGCGCTTCCGCGTGTATCTCCGCCAGTTTTGAATCGGGATACGAGGGCTCGTGGTGGGTGAGCACCAGGTTCTTCACGTTCCAGCGGACGGCGCAGTTCACCGCCACGGTGTAGGCGGTGTGACCCCAGTCGAATTTCATGAACGACTCGTCGAGGGTGTACTGGGAGTCGACCACCAGGAGGTCGGCGTCGAGGAAGTAGTCGGTTTCGGTCCCCGGCTTTTCGAGGATCTCACCGGTGAACTCCACGTCGGTGGCGAAGATGAACGTCTTGCCGGACTGGCGGAAGCGATAGGCGAAGCTGCCGCCGGGGTGCTTCAGGGGATAGCAGTCAATGACCAGGTCGTCCTCGATCCTGAGAGGCGTTCCCGGTTCAAGGAGATGGAACTGTTTCGAAGACGCGGTCTTTTCAAAGGGCGCGGGAAAGAAGCGGAAATCGCCCTGCTGCGCGATGAAACGGCTCTCCAGGTCGCGGTAAGGAGAATAGAAATTCAGCGTGTTTCCCTTCACATAAATTGGTTTGAAAAATGGAATGCCCTGTACATGGTCCCAGTGGGTATGGGTTACGAAGATGTGGACTATTCCCTCGCCCCTGCCGCAGGGGCCCTTGATGAGCTCGTCGCCCAGCGGGCGGATGCCGGTGCCGCAGTCGATGACGTAAATGAGGCCGCTATTCGACGTTACGGTGGCGCAGGTCGTGTTGCCGCCGTAGACCTTCGACAGCGAGTCCGGAAGGCCGTTCATGAAGGAGTCTATATCGCCGGCGGCAAGCTGGCGGTCGATGGATAGCTCGAGTATCCGCCTGACGCGCTCGCGGTACTCGTCGTTCACCATGGGGGTGGGGAGCGATCCCCTGACGCCCCTGAGCTTGACTATCATTATGTTCTCCGCCGGTGCCCGGACTGAAGGTTGGTTGCTCACTCCATACGGCGCCGCATTTTTTTTCAAGTATTTTTACTGCATTCGGCCCGTCACGCTTTTCCGTGGGCCGCGCGCTCGCGCGCCCTCTCCGCAAGCCGCTGTTTCCTGCGTTCCCGCGCCTCGGCGTTGCGCCTCTTTTCCCCGTCGGTTTCAAGCACCAGGGGAGGCACCCTCGCGGGCTTCCCGTCGCTCCCCAGCGCGACGAAGGTGAGGTACGCGGAGGCGGTGTGGCGCGTCTGGCCGGTGATGAAGTTTTCCGCCTCGACACGCACCCCTATTTCCATGGAGGACATGCCCGCGTAGTTGATGCTCGCCGTGAGCACCAGGAGGTCCCCCACGTAGACCGGGTTGTGGAAATCGAGCCTGTCGATGGAGGCGGTCACTGAATTGCATGCCGAGTGGCGCGAGGCTACTATGCCCGCGGTATTGTCGATGAGCCGCATGATGACGCCCCCATGGACGTTCCCCGCGAGGTTCGCGTCGGCCTGGACCATCTGCTGCACTATCTTCACCGTGCTTTCCCTGACGGACTTCCCGTTCATTGAATATACAGCTCCCTCGGTTTTTTAATCTATTAAATCACAGGCGGCCGCATCTTCAATACTTTTTATTCAAATTAATCCAAATATTTTAATTGACATGATCCCTTCCGGAAACGAGAAAACCCGGGACGGCCATCTCACCACACTCGCTACCGGGGTTCTGCCATGCCAAAGAGAAAAGACATAAAGAAAGTGCTCATCATCGGCTCGGGACCCATCGTCATAGGCCAGGCCTGCGAGTTCGACTACTCCGGCACCCAGGCCTGCAAGGCGCTGAAAAAGCTGGGGTACGATATCGTCCTGGTCAACTCGAACCCCGCCACCATCATGACCGACCCCGGCATGGCCGACGCAACCTACATCGAACCCCTGAACATTGAATCGCTCACCCGGATAATAGAAAAGGAAAAGCCCGACGCCCTGCTTCCAAACCTCGGGGGGCAGACGGGACTGAACCTCTCCGCCGAGCTGAACAAGACCGGCGTCCTGGCGAAACACGGCGTGAAAATCATCGGTGTGGAGGCCGACGCCATAGAGCGCGGCGAGGACCGAATCGCCTTCAAGAACACCATGGATTCCCTGGGCATCGAGATGCCAAAGAGCGAACCCGCGTACAGCGTGGACGAGGCCAGGGCCATCGCCGAGAGGCTCGGCTACCCGCTGGTCATACGGCCGGCCTACACCATGGGCGGTACCGGCGGCGGCCACGTCTACAACGTGGAAGAACTGGAAACAATCGTCTCCCGGGGGCTCTCGGCCAGCATCATCGGCCAGGTGCTGGTGGAGGAGTCCGTCGTGGGTTGGGAGGAGCTGGAGCTCGAGGTGGTCCGCGACGCGAAGAACCAGATGATCACGGTCTGCTTCATAGAGAACGTGGACGCCATGGGCGTCCACACCGGCGACTCCTACTGCACGGCGCCCATGCTCACCATCAGCACGGCGCTCCAGGAGCGCCTCCAGAAATATTCCTACTCGATAGTCGAAGCCATCAAGGTGATCGGCGGCACCAACGTGCAGTTCGCGCACGACCCGAAGACCGACCGCGTGGTGGTCATCGAGATCAACCCGCGCACGTCGCGCTCCTCGGCGCTGGCGTCCAAGGCGACCGGCTTTCCCATCGCCCTGGTGTCGTCCATGCTCGCCGCGGGACTCACGCTGGACGAGATTCCCTACTGGCGCGACGGCACCCTGGACAAGTACACGCCGTCGGGCGAGTACGTGGTGGTGAAGTTCGCGCGCTGGGGCTTCGAGAAGTTCGAGGGTGTGGAGGACCGCCTGGGCACGCAGATGCGCTCGGTGGGCGAGGTGATGAGCATAGGCAAGAACTACAAGGAGGCTCTCCAGAAAGCGATCCGCTCCCTGGAAAACGGCAGGTACGGGCTGGGTTTCGCGAAGAACTTCAACAGCCTGCCGCTTGAAACGCTGATCCGCATGTTGAGCATTCCCACCAGCGAGCGCCAGTTCCTGATGTACGAAGCATTGAGGAAGGGGGCCGAGATCGACCTGCTCCACGAGAGGACCCACATCAAGAAATGGTTTATCCAGCAGATGAAGGACCTGGTGGAGCTCGAGGAACAGATCCTGAAATATAGGGGCACCGCGGTGCCCGACCAACTGCTTGAGCAGGCCAAGAAATGGGGGTTTGCCGACCGTTATCTCTCGAAGATTCTCGGGACACCCGAGGAGGCGATACGCCGCCAGCGCGTCAGCCTGGGAATCACCGAGAAGTGGGAGCCGGTGCCGGTGAGCGGCGTGAAGGACGCGGCCTACTACTACTCAACCTACAACGCCCCGGACAAGGTGGGCGTCTCCGACAGGAAGAAGATCATGGTCCTCGGGGGCGGGCCCAACCGTATCGGTCAGGGCATCGAGTTCGACTACTGCTGCGTGCACGCCGCTTTCGCCATCAAGGACGCGGGCTACGAGGCGATCATGGTCAACTGCAATCCCGAGACCGTCTCCACCGACTACGACACCGCCAACAAGCTCTACTTCGAGCCGCTCACCGTTGAGGATGTGCTCAGCATTTACGAGAAGGAGAAACCCGAAGGCGTGATAGTGCAGTTCGGCGGGCAGACGCCGCTCAACATAGCCAACGATCTCCTGACTGCCGGGGTGAAGATCGCGGGTACCTCGCCGCATTCGATAGACCTCGCCGAGGACCGCGACCGCTTCCGCAAGGTGATGACGAAGCTCAACATACCGCAGCCCGAATCCGGCATGGCCTCCACGCTGGAGGAGGCGATCGCCATAGCGAACAGGATCGGCTATCCGCTCATGGTGCGCCCCTCCTACGTGCTGGGCGGGAGGGCCATGGAAGTGATCCACTACGAGGAGATGCTGAAACAGTACGTCACCGCCGCGGTGGACGTCACGCCTGACCGGCCCATACTGATAGACCGTTTCCTCGAAAACGCCATAGAGTGCGAGGCCGATGCCATCTGCGACGGCACCGAGGCTTTCGTGCCCGCGGTCATGGAGCACATAGAGCTCGCGGGCGTCCACTCCGGCGACTCCGCCTGCGTGATACCGCCGGTCAACATTTCGGAAAAACATATCAACACCATCGAGGAGTATACAAAGAAGATCGCCATCGAGCTCAAGGTCGTTGGGCTCATGAACATCCAGTACGCCATCGCGGACGATATCGTCTACATCCTGGAGGCGAACCCGCGCGCGTCGCGGACGGTGCCGCTCGTCTCCAAGGTCTGCAACATTCCCATGGCGCGGATCGCCACCCAGGTGGTTCTCGGCGCGAAGATAAAGGACCTCAACCTGAAACAGAAGAAGGTGGCGCACTTCGGCGTGAAGGAATCGGTATTCCCGTTCAACATGTTCCCCGAGGTGGACCCGCTCCTGGGGCCGGAAATGCGATCCACGGGCGAAGTGCTGGGAATGGCCGACAGCTTCGGCCTGGCGTTCTTCAAGGCGGAGGAGGCCGCGCAGCAGCGACTTCCGCTGGAGGGAAGGGTACTCATCACGGTGAACAGGAACGACAGGCCCGCGGCCCTGGAGGTCGCGCGGGGATTCCAGCGCCTGGGATTTTCCATCATGGCGACGGAGGGGACGGCCCGCTACCTGGGAGAGCACGGCGTCGCTTCGGAAACGGTCCTGAAGCTGTACCAGGGGCGGCCCAACGTGATAGACCGGGTGAAGAACAAGGAAGTGAACCTGATCATAAACTCGCCGGGCGGAAAGGAAACCGAGCAGGACGATTCCTACATCCGGAAGGCGGCCATCAAGTACAAGATACCCTACATCACCACCATGGCCGCGGCGCACGCGACGGTGAAGGGAATCGAGGCGAAACGGAGCGGCAAAGAGGCGCCACTGAAGTCCCTGCAGGAATACCACCGCTGAGTTGTCCCGACATCCGTCTGCCCGCCAAGCGGCCCTCCGGGCCGCTTTTGCATTTCAATCACTGAAATTTGGATACCGGCAACAAAAAAAATTGACAAACGGAATATTGCCGATAGAAAATACGACTCACGCGGGATTTCCCGGCTTCGGGCGGTGGCCTGCTCCAGAAGGAATATCGCAGGCGCCGGGCATGATTCCGCCGCGCATATCGTACGCAATTTCTTTTAAGGAGAGTGTCGTCATGCCCAAGGGAGTCATCAAGTGGTTCAACGAGAAAAAGGGATACGGGTTCATCTCGAACGAGGAAGGCGGTGACGTCTTCGTGCACTACACCGGAATCGACGGGGAAGGGTTCAGGACCCTCAACGAGGGCGACAGGGTGGAATTTGAAATTGAGACCAGCGACAAGGGGCCCCGCGCCGTCAAGGTCAAGGCAATATAACCGCAGCACTCCAATGTAAAAGGCATCGGGGGCCGTCACGATAGACGGCCCCTCCTGTTTCAGGTATTGAATTTAAACGAGACCCGTACCTTCGCCCTGTATGCCGACACCTTGCCGTTTTCCACCCGCATGTCGAGTTCCTTCACTTCCGCCACGCGAATGTCGTTCAGGGACTTGGCTGCTGTCTCCACCGCGCCCTTCGCGGCATCCTCCCAGGACTTCTCGCTCGTCCCGATGATTTCGATGATCTTGTACACGCTTTCCATCATGCCCTCCCTTTCCGGCCGGTCGCCGGATGTCTTTTTATAATCGACTTTTTAATAAATATAATAAGTAAACTCGGACAAGTCAAACAAACCGTCCCGGGTAAGGCGCGAGTGAGAATCCATCTTGACAAAAGCTCGTCACGATTTTTTTATTGTACCGTGACATGAGCGGTATGGGGAATGGACAGCCCTTTATATACACGGCATATTATTCACTCGGAGGATTGACATGGCGGTATCCGGCAGCGGACACAAGCTCGCAGAAATGATCAAGAAGGCCATTGACGACGGGAAGCTGACCACCGACGAGTATGAGCGGATCCTGTTCCTGGCCGACGAGGACGGGCACATCGACAAGCAGGAGAAGGCCCTCCTGAAACATCTTCAGGAAATGCTTGCCAACGGAACGGTGAAGAAAGTAGCCCGCTGAATTCTTCCGGTAACGCGCCCGTGCGCCGCGAGCGCAACAGGTAGGGCGCGTGCCTGCCCACGGAGCATCACCGCCGCGGAGATGCGGATTTCGGGTTATACCCATGGGCGTTAAGAGCATACTGTACACCGCGCTTGCTGTGCTCATCGTCGTACCGGCATCCGTGGCGCATGCCATGGATGCCGGCGGCATGGAGGACGGATTTCTTCGCGGCGCCGGACTGCTCGTCGAGGGAGCCGTCATCTCCGGGAGCGAGTCCGGTTTCACCGGGCTCCACCGCAAGACCCTGGACCTCCACGTATTCCGCGCCGGCAGGATCGACGGCACCTTCCTCGTGACCGAGGACACCCTCACCACCGACCGCTACTCCACGCGCTTCTATCCCTACCGCATAAAGTACGTGATGGACTATTTCTATCTCTCCTGGCGCTTTTCCGGCTCCACGCTGGGGCTCCTCATGGACCACATCTGCTACAACGTGCTGGACATGCCCGGCGACACCGATCCCGAGCAGCTGCGCTGGTACGGTATCGGCTTCAAGTGGGAATCCATCGGGATGAAAACCGGGATGAAGAATTTCGGCATCACCGCCGGCGCGCCGGGAAGCTTCCTCGCGCCGGAAAGGCTCCATTACTCGCTCTATGCCGGGGCTTCCCTCCACACGGAGAGGTTCAAATATCATTCGATACTTCGGGGATCCCTGCGCTACGACAGTATTCCCCTGGGAATGGCGGTGCCGTACGTGGAAGGGACGCTACAGGCGCTGGCGGACGACCGCTGGCGCTTCGACGGCGGCGGCGAGTTCGGCGCGCGCTTCCGGGCGGAGCGCGTTGATATCATCCCCTACGTGAATTATTCCTACCGGCATGACGCGCTGGTCTACCGGGGACGGAGCGACGGTTCCTGGATGTTCGGGCTCAGGATGGAATCGCTTCTCGGCGACTCCGCGCGGCCGTACGGCCCGGGCGCACCCGCGGTAGCCGTGGATTTCCCGGAGCTCCATTTCAGCGGCGGGTACGGACGGTATCTCTCCGGTGGAGCGCTCGGTTTCCTCACCGAGCTCGGGGCGAGCGCGGATCTCGTCCGCTACCGGGGAGTGACGCTGTATCTGTCGTCCGACCTCGCACACGACTCCAAGGCGGAAGGCAACGCGCTGTATCCCCGGTACATCCGGTACGGCTTTCTCTGCGGTGTCGACGCGGCGCTCCGGCCGGGAATTTTCGCCGGCGCGTCGGCGGAACACGTGAGGAGGCACGACGGCAACACGTACCGTGGATACACCGAGACATACAACATCGCGGGTATCACCCTCTTCAGCCCGGGGATGCGCCGGGGGAACGCGAACTACGCCAGCGGCACGGGAACATCCCACCGCTTTCTCAACATGCTCTAATGGCGGATCTACGCCGGGCGCGTGTGTGGCGCGCACCCCTCGCCGCGTGCCTGGCAAGCGGCGCGGAAAGTCCTCTGGGATACCGCGCGGGT
>JAGODF010000074.1 GCA_017998375.1 Spirochaetota bacterium | reverse complement strand
GCAAAAAAGCCCCTTGACAGGGGCCCTTAAAATTTGCGCCGCCCAAAATCGCGGCTTTTTAGCACCCCATGGATACGCGTACATCGACTATTTCATAGTATATGCGAAACAGTTGTGCAAAGTCAATATTTTTTTCTTTCAGCAGCCTAACGATTTTTGTGAGTCTCATGGCCCTCGCTTCATGGGTCGGAAATACCCCTTGTACAGGCAGTATTCCCTCCTCATCCGAGACCACACCTGCTCGGCATTGTACCCGTATACTACGGACGGCTGCATCTCCACTCCGCAATCCGGGCATTTTTCTGGATCAGTCTTGAAACAGTGTTCAACCGCCGCCTTCCAGGTGGCGTTTGTGATCTTTTGGAGCTTCTCTCCAGCGCCGTGCGCGTAGATGCCGTAGTAGCGAATCATCTTCTGGTGCTTTTTCGGCAGGAAGAAGAGCATTTTCGCCATAAATTCGTAGATGTCCATGGTGACGGTCTTGTAGCTCTTCTCCTTGGTGCGTACATCGAGCCAGCTCTTGTAACGGAATGTGACTTTTTTCTTCGCGTGATCCACCGCAAGAATCTGACTGTTGTGAAAATACCCGGCGGCAAGGTATTCCGCGGTACGGAATAATACTTCGCTTTCCGTGCCGATTATCGGCTTAAAGTGAACATGAAACCCGTTCGTATATCGTTCCTTTATAGCGGTTATCTCATCTTCGCTAAACATCTTCAATTTGCGGAAAAGGCGGCACGCGGCATCCATCCAGGCGAAACGTATTTGCTTAAACTGCACAAACGGAACAGTATTCACCTCACCGGTTTCCGTGTTCACCAGTTCCCTGGTGCCGATAAGGTGGACATGGGGATTGTAGTTGAGTCCATTGCCGCATGTGTGAATTGTCGCAACGATACCGGACGACCACTCTTTGCCGAGATTTCCGGCGCTCTTTCGGAGATTCATCCAGTACACGTTTGCCGCTTCTTTTATCATCAACTCCGGCTTGAAACCGCGCTCAAACAGCCTTCTTCTCACGCCGCCGGGAAGGGTGAATGTTACATGGAAATGCGCTAATTCGGGATTCATGATATATGAGAGATGGATGGACCAACCGAATATCTTTTTCCGGTAACAGGAAAGACATAGTCTCGACTTGCAGGTAAAAGGGATGATAAGGACGGTTCCACAATCGGGGCAGGTGTGCCTCCGGAAGCCGTTGCGGTAACTGCCGCAGGCGATGAGCTTGCTGACTTCCCATATGGTGGGACCGGTCATCGGACCATATTGTTGTGCGAAACGCTCCCTGTACACGGCACGAAAGCCCTGCCAATGACGCTGCCAGATGTTTTTGTAGAGGGAAAACCGGTCGAGGCCGGGTTTGTAAGGCTGTTTTTCGTCATACGTTGAAGAGATGTACATACTATACTTCCGTATAGTATACTACGCATCCCGAAGGTGAAACATTAAATTTTTTTGACCATCATGCCCAAAAAAGTCTCAACGCGAGCAGTAGAAAAGAGGCACCGGACGCGGATGGCATATTTCGCTTGACTTTGAGTGTTACAGGTCTTATTCTACATAGAATGCGATCTCCCGGAAGCACCTCCATCACCCGCTTGGCTCGTGACAAACATACATTAAAGTCATGATTTAGAATTAATGTAACTTTAGCCAACCGGTTGGCCAATTTAGGAGAGCGGAAACCATCCTGGTTGACGTTTTACGTAATACGATGTATTTTCGCGCGGAGGCATGGAGAGCACGGAGGAGAAGGATAAAAAGACCCGAGACACGATGTTGAGGGAGGCCGGTGCAGACACGGATGTCTTCCACCGGCCTTTGCAGAGCAAGCTTTGAATGCAGAGAATGCCAAGCCCCCGCGGCGTTTGAGCGGCGCGCGGGTGGGTGCAGGGAGGGGGCCGCGTGCCTCCTCCCTGCGAAGCCCCATGCATGGCGCCGGCATGTGAAAACGGAGCGCAGGATTGTTGCCCGGCAACGGCATTATCTCACGTGGAGACGCGGAGAAAGGATTAAGAATATAATCCATGAAAAATATTTTTCCAATCATCCTGCTTATCACCCCCCTGCTGTTGACAAACTGCGGGCGCAAGCCCGATGCGGAATTTCCCTGCCCGGGCAAATCGTTCACCATCGGGACGCATACATACTGCGCGTACAGGGAATACGTGACCTGGCACGAGGCGAAGCAGAGGTGCGGCGACGCGGGCGGATATCTCGCGGTCATCAACAGCATGGAGGAGAACGAGGCGATATGGGAGCTGCTCGGCGGGACCTGGGAGCACTCCTTCTGGACCGGGCTTAACGACAGGGCCCTGGAAGGCTCGTGGCAGTGGGCATCCGGCGAAACCGCGAGGTACGGCAACTGGCGCCCGGGTCAGCCGGATAACTATCACTCGCAGGGCGAAGGCGAGGACTGCGTCGAATGGCTTTCGGAGGACGGCGGGTGGAACGACATCATCTGCGGCGACAGGAGGACGTATCTCTGCAAGAGCGCGCATGGCCGGAAAAAGGATTTCCGCTGCACGGGGAAGCTTTTCTCCATCGGCGAGTATGAATACTGCGCGTACAGGACGTGGGTCGACTGGCAGACCGCGCGGAAGTCATGCGAGGTCAACGGCGGAAACCTGGCGTCCATCGTCAGCGAAGAGGAAAACATCGCCCTCTTCCGGGAACTGGGCTCACCGTGGGGATACGTGGGAAATCTCTGGATCGGTTTCAGCGACGAGGCGCGCGAGGGCGATTTCCGCTGGATCAACGGCGAACCGGTCAGGTTCGGGAACTGGTGCACGGGCGAGCCGAGCAACGCGGGGAAGGACGGCGAGGACTGCGCCCACATGTTCACCACGCGGAACTGCTGGAACGATTCCGACTGCAACACGAAGTTCGGATTCATCTGCGAGCGGGATTAACGCGGGCGTCCTCCCCCCGGTGCGCGGCGATTCCTTCCATCATCCATCTGAATACATCCACGGAGTCATCATATCCACCCCAGCAGACCCGCGAAGACGGCGAGCATGAGCGCGTTCACCGCGAAGAGCGTGCCGATGACGGCCCTCTGCACCTTCGGCGCCCAGTCGTGGCAGTACATCGACACCACGAAGAACGGGACGTACACCGTGACGAAGACCGGGAGGCTCCCCCACCAGGGATAGACCCAGACGAAGGCCGGCGTCTTCGCGAGGAAGATCTCGAAGACCGAGAAGAACGCCGCGTTGAAGAGCGCGAAGAAGAGGCGGTTGTTCACGCCCAGGATCTTCATCTTCGGGTCCTCCGGAAGGATCTTGCTGAAGATGAGTCCCGCAATGGAGAACATGAAGGAAAGCTCCACCCCCACGCCCACCAGGAGCAGGAAGGCGGTTCCCGTGGGCACCGTCCAGAGCGCGTGGCCCGAGAAGTGCTGGATGAGCGCGTTCATGATCTCGAAGAACCAGTGAACCATGTAGAGCGACAGACCCGCGGCCACCACCTTCCAGTTCCTCTTCGAGATCTCGTTGAAATAGACGTAGACCACCAGCGCCAGGAGAGGGATCACGTACCACTGGAAGGTCTCGCCGCTGCGGAGAATGCGCAGGGCCTGCGCCGTCGCGTCCGGATTGTTCAGCATGATGGGCCTCCTTTATCGGGCATACTCTATCCAGCATGCGGCGTCGTATCAACCACTTTTCACTTCATTTCCTGTTATCGGCCCCCCTTCCCCTCCGTTTCTCCTTTTATACTGCCTTTATTCCTCCTTTATACTTCCTTTATTATACCTTTAGAGTACCTTTATCTCATATGCGAGTAGCGACTTGGAAGTAGCAAATCGCCTCCCCCGGCGGCATGCCATCAAACTTCCCTCAATTATCTGTTGACAGCCTCCCCTTCAATACTATCATGATGAACCATGGCATTCGGGGCGATGAAACCGTGCGACGCATGTAAAGAGCTCTGGAAGGTGTACCAGATCCGGCTTCCGGAGGACCTTGTCGAGACGGTAAAGAGGGCGCGCCGCTTCATCGACGCGGGCATCATCGAGTACGTGGACGACGAGCGGTCTCGCCGGAACCTCGGCCTCGTGCCATTCGACCAGGTCACTGAAGAAGGGCCGTTCGGCGACATTATGGGGTACGATTTCCGCTGCAGGCACTGCGGGAGAAAGTTCCTGCTCCACGCCGAAACGTATCACGGCCGCGGGGGGCGCTGGGAGCCCGTTGCGTGAAATGGAAGCGGCCCCGAGAATCCGGCGTCTCTCATCACCCCCTTCTTTAATTTCTGTTGACACGGAACGCCCCCGTGAATAATGGCACACGGCACTGAAACAACTGACGGTATACCTTTTTTCTCCCCGAAGCGCGTCCCGGCAGCATCAAATCCTAAATGGTACTATAATGAACAAGCTGAAGTTTGAAGAACTGGAATTGTCTCCCTCCATGAAGAAGGCCATCGCCGACATGGGGTTTGAGGAGGCCTCGCCCATACAGTCCGCGGCGATACCCCCGCTCCTGGCGGGGCGCGACATCATAGGGCAGGCGCAGACGGGAACCGGGAAGACCGCGGCCTTCGCCGTCCCCATGATAGAGAACCTCGACCGGAACTCGTCGGACCTGCAGGGGCTGGTGCTCTGCCCCACCCGCGAGCTCGTCATCCAGGTGACCGAGGAGTTCCGCAAGCTCCTGAAATACATGTACGGCATCACCGTGGTCCCCGTCTACGGCGGGCAGGAGATTGAACGCCAGCTGAAGGCCCTGCGGAAAAAGCCGCTGGTGATAGTGGGCACGCCGGGCAGGCTCATGGACCACATGCGCCGCGGCTCCGTCAATCTCAAGACCGTGCGCCAGGTGGTGCTCGACGAAGCGGACGAGATGCTCGATATGGGCTTCCGCGACGACATCGAGTTCATCCTCAAGGACACGCCCGCGGAGCGGCAGACGGCGATGTTCTCCGCGACCATGTCGGATGATATCCTCCGCCTGGTGAACACCTACCTGCGCGATCCGCAGCGCATAGACGTGAGCGGCCACCGCGTGAACGCCCCGAAGATCGACCAGGCGTATTTCGAAATACCGGATAAGTCCAAGCCCGAGGCGCTCGCGCGCCTGCTTGACTTCCATAACATAAAGCTCGCCCTCGTCTTCTGCAACACGAGGAACCAGGTGGACGCGCTGGTGGAGATACTCAAAAACCGCGGCTACTTCGCCGAGGGGCTCCACGGCGATATGAGCCAGAACCAGCGCGACAAGGTCATGAACGCCTTCCGGAACGGGAGCGTGGACGTCCTGGTGGCCACCGACGTGGCGGGCCGCGGCATCGACGTGAACGACATCGAGGCGGTGTTCAACTACGACCTTCCGCGCGACGACGAGGACTACATCCACCGCATCGGCAGGACAGGCCGCATGGGAAAGACCGGGAAGTCGTTCACCTTCGTCTCCGGCAGGCAGATGTACGCGCTCCGGCGCATCGAGAAGATGAACGGCATCACCATCGCGCGGCAGAAGGTCCCGACGATCGACGACCTGGACGAGACAAGGGTCAGGGCGCTCGCGGAATCGGTGCGCGGCATCGCGGAGAAGGGGACGCCGGGCCGCTACATGGAGATGGTGGAGTCGCTCATGGGGGATGACCTCACCGCCATGGACATCGCCGCGGCGCTTTTGAAAATCACCATCGACAGCCGCAAGGAAAACTACGACGGGAAGGTAAACTTCGAGGCGCCCGCGGCCTTTCACGGAAAAAAGCCCGCGCACGGGAAACCGGGCTACGGGAAAAAACCCTTCCGCGCGCACTCCGGGCAAGGGGAAGGACCGCGCCACGACGGACCGAAACGCCACGGCAAGCCCCGCGGGAACGCTCCGGACCGCGAGGGACACCCGCGCGGGAGAAAACCCGACCGCGATGGGATTCCGCGCGAAAGGAAACCTGATCGCGGCGCGAAACCGTGGGAAATGAAACCCTGGCATTCCGACGCGCCCCGGGACAGGAAGCCCCGGCGCGAAGGCAGGCCCTACGGGGACGCGCCGAAGCACGGGAACCGTCCACACGGGGAATCGCTCCCCTTTGGTGGCACATCCCGGAGTGAAAAACCGGACCGCGAAAGCCGTCCTCATGAAGGGCAGCCGAAGCGCCCCGGGAAAAGCGGCTCCTCACGCGCGGCCCTGGAGAACAAGTTCTACGAGAAGAAAGTGCGGAAGGCTGATAAGCGCAGAAAGTAAAATACCACCTCACCCCCGCTCCGCGCGCCTGCTTCGACGGAGTTCATCCCGAGCTTGTCGAAGGGCTCAACACAGGCCCCTCCCACTGGAGAGGGGCTTTGTGTATTAATACCGGCATCCTTAGGATCGGTGGGATGGATATACCCTGTAATTCCTAACCGCCCATCATGGACTGGTTGATTTTCTGCTGGTCCTCTTCTGTGAACACGGCTCCCGATTTCTTCATTTTCTCGACGAGCGCGTTATTCCCCATGCTCCTTTTAACCCACATTAGCGCGGTCCATCCCGACCTGTCCCGGATGTTTATCGTCTTCGAGGCTCCCGCGTCGATAAGCATGCCGGCGACCTTCACGTTCCTGCCGAACCTGCACTCGTATATCAGCGCCGTTTCGTTGTTGCTGTTCACGGCGTTGACGTCTGCCTTCGCGTCGAGGAGCATTTTGATTATCTCTTCCCTTTCGACGTTGGATGAATTTCCAATATTTATCGCCTGCATGATGATACCGTCCCTGTTCCTGTTGCGAGCCGACAGGTCGGCCTTTTTATCGATCATCAACCTGAGGGTGTCCCTGTTGTCGCACGCGGAAAATACAGTCGGGTTGCCGTCCGAGGAAAGTGCGTTCACGTCGGCTTGTGCCTCGATCAGCAGCCTGGCGATCTCGTATGACGCTTTCCTGTCCTGCACGGAAATAAAGCACGCTTCCTGCAGGAGCGGGTATATTACACTGTCGTTCCCTTTGAGCCGCTGGTTGGGGTCCGCCCCGTTTTTCAGCGACACCCGCACGAGCTCGATATTTTTCATCCTGACCGCCCTGACAAGGTCGGAGTTGGGATCAGCCTGCACAACCGACACGCACACAACCAGCGAGGCAAGAACCATTATCGCCCTCATGTTGTTTGACTCTCCAGTGAATAGAATTAGCCATGGCAATGGAAGAAACCGATACCGGGCAGCGCCCGATGTCAACATTAATTGCGCCCGGAGAGACGGGCAGTCCATGCCCCATGCGGACACGCGGGTGGCGCGGAGAAAGACAACGGCAAAGGCTTAACGGCAACCACAGAGGCACAGAAGCACAGAGTAAAAAGGCAACAGCAATAGCTCACGCGGAGACGCGGGGAACGCGGAGAAAGAATTAGGGATTTTAAACAGGCGCGAAATACAATTCGCGCCTGTTCTATTAGAAGACCCGAGACAGGACGTCGAGGGAAGGCCGGTGCAGACACGGATGTCTTCCACCGGCCCTTGCAGAGCAAGTTCCCATCGCAGAGAAAGCCAAGCCCCCGTCCCGGCTTGCCGGGAAGCGGCGCGCGGGTGGGTGCAGGGAGGGGGCCGCGTGCCTCCTCCCTGCAAAGCCCCCACATGGCGCGGGCATGTGAAAACAGAGCGCGATAGTATCGCACGGCAATGGCATTATCTCACGCGGAGCCGCGAAGCCCGCGGAGAAGGGATGGACGGAAAACTGTCATCACGAGGAGGCCGCAGGCCGACGTGGTGATCACAGTGTGGAATGGTTCCCGATATGTAAAAGATCGCCGCGCTCCCTGCGGTCGCTCGCGATGACAGTGAGGAAACACGCGGACTTGCGCTGAGCGGAGTCGAAGCAGCTGCGGAATGCGAGGGGCAGCCCCCTCACCCCAGAACCCCGCACGCCTCCTCGGGAGGCATGGGCCTGTAGAAGTAGTATCCCTGGAAGTGGTCGCAGCCGAGCTCCAGGAGAAAATCGAGCTGCTCTTTCGTCTCCACGCCCTCGGCGACCACGCCGAATCCGAGGTTGTGCGCCATGTCGATGATGGTGCGCGTGAGCACCGCGGAGGCCCGGTCGCCGGGAAGGTCCAACACGAAGGACTTGTCGATCTTCAGGAGGTCCACCGGGTAGAGACGGAGCTTGCTCAGGGAGGAATATCCCGTACCGAAATCGTCGATGGCGAAGGCGATGCCCATGTCGTGGAGGTCCCTGAGGGTGCGGACGCTCTCGCGCTCGTTCTTCATGATGCTGCTCTCGGTGATCTCGAGCTCCAGGAAGCGCGGCGGGAGCCCCGTCACGCGCAGCACATCCTTGATCCCCGCCGCCAGGTCCGGGTCCGAGAACTGGTGGGGCGAGAGGTTCACCGCGATCCGCATGGGCCGCGAGGCGTCGCGGAGCCAGCTGCAGCCGCACTCGCAGGCCCCCCGCAGTACCTGGCGGCCTATCTCGACGATGAGGCCGCTCTTCTCCGCCAGCGGGATGAACTCGTCCGGGAAGACCATCCTCCCCTGGGCGGAGGAGTTCCAGCGCACCAGCGCCTCCAGCCCCGTGACGCGGGCCGACCGGTCCACCCTGGGCTGGAAGCAGGTGACGAACTCGCGGTTGTGGAGGGCCGAGCGGAGATCCTTCTCCAGGCGGAAGCGGGACATCATCATCTCGTTGAGGCCGGCGTCGTAGTAATGCGAGGTGTTCCCCCCGCGGTCCTTGGAGACCAGTATGGACGACTCGCAGTGCTCGATGAGCGACTCCGCGTCGCGGCCGTCCGCGGGATAGAGGCTCATGCCTATCGAGGGCGTCACGCTCAGCGAGGCGCCGTCGATCCGGAACGGCTCGGAAAAAAGGTCCAGCGTCTTCCTCGCGATCGTGTGTATGTTGTCGATGCTCACTTCCTGGCCGTGCATGTCCAGTTCCGCCACCAGGATCATGAAGTGGTCGCCCTCGAAGCGCGAGACCACATCCTTCTGGAAGTAGATGCCCGTGAGCTTCTTCGAAATGGCGCACAGCAGCCTGTCGCCCACCGCCGCGCCGTACAGCTCGTTGACGTGCTTGAAGCGATCCAGCCCGATGCCGATGACCGCGAAGGGCCTGGACTTCATTATCTCCCGCTCCAGGAACATGGTGAAAAGTGTCCGGTTGGGAAGCTCCGTCAGCTGGTCGTAGTAGTTGAAGCGGAAGATCCTCTCCTCGTGCTCCTTCAGGCGGCTGATGTCCGATACCACGAGCTCCATCACACCCTGGATCTGGTCGGGCCGCGCGGAGAAATTCGCCCAGAACACCGAGCCGTCGCCGCGGAGGAACTGCACCTCCAGGTTGTCCACGCCGCCGCGCGCGGCGAGCTCGGCGCGGAACGCGTCGCAGTCGTCCCGGCCGGCGAAGCGGCCGTAGATGTTCTCCCCGATGAAATCGAGGCGCGAGCGGTAGCCGAAGATCGAATAGCCCAGCTCGTTGGCGATGAGCACCGTGCCGGTGTCGATATCCGCCGTTATCATCCCCACCAGCGCCGTCTCGTAGAAGGAGCGGTACTTCATCTCGCTGTTGGCCAGGGCCTTCTGCATCACGAAACGCTCCGTCAGGTCCCGGGAGTTCAGGATGGAGCTGATGATCTTTCCCTCGCCGTCGCGCACCCGCCGCACCGACGATTCAATCACGCGCCACTTGCCGTCCCTGTCGCGGTAGCGGTACTGCACCGTCTCGCCGCTCTCGGACTGGAGCCGCTTCTTCATCACCACCGCCAGGGCGTCCCGGTCGTCGCGGGCGATGTAATCGTACTCGTTGTCCCCGATAAGCTCCATCGGTTCGTAGCCCAGGATGCGGCGGACCGAGTCGCTCTTGAAGAGGATGGTGCCGTCGTGCGCCAGGATGGTGATGATGTCCGACGAGTTCTCAAGGAGGAGTCGATAGTACTTCTCCGTCTGGACCAGGGCCTTCTCGCGGCTGCGGAGCTCGTTCACGTCGCGCATCACGCCCAGGGTCCCCACGAGGGGGCCGCCGTCGTCGTTGCCGTGCTCGTAGAGTCCCAGGGACACGACCTCGAAGACCGGCTCCGCCCTCCCGAGGATTTTTTCCTCCGGGACCGAGAGCCTTACGCGCAGGTTGCGGGTGATGCGCCTGCCCGTCCTGCGCTCGTCGAAGAGCCCGGGCTGCCGCTCCGCCCCCGTTTCCGTCCCCTTCATGCGGGGGAGCACCTCGTCGCGCCGGACCGCCGGCAGGTCCTCGGGATGGATGATGACGCTGAAGTGCATGCCCACGAGGCCCCGGGGATCGAAGCCCCAGCGGCTGATGGCGTTGCTGATGAAAATGAAATATCCGTCGTTGTTGATCTCGTAGACGATATCGGGGAGGTGCTGGAGGAGTTCCAGGTATTCTTTTTCGCTCTTCATGGGACGGATACCCCGGTGACGCCTTGCGCGTCATCCGTTATGGATTAAATGTACAACGATTCATATACACCGTCAATCTTATTATATAGAAACGAACGGGCGATGAAATAAATATTGACAAAAAGCGTCGAGAGGCCCGACCATTAAGAAAAATTTTGCATTGGAGGTATCCGGCACATGCTGTTAAAAAAGTACGTCATTATCGTATTATCGCTCTTCGTCGCGGCGATGTCGTTCGGCTGCAAGGGCGCCGGTGACGCCGACGCCATCAGGATCGGAGCCCTTTTCGCGGTAACGGGTCCGGCCTCTTTCCTCGGCGCTCCCGAGAAGAAGACCGTCGAGATGATGGTCGAGGAAATCAACGCCAAGGGCGGAGTCGCCGGCAAGAAGATCGCCCTCATCGTGAAGGACACCGCCGGCAGCCCCGAGAAGGCCTATTCCTTCGCCAAGCAGCTCATCGAGGAGAACAAGGTCTTCGCGATCATCGGTCCCTCGACGAGCGGCGAGTCGATCCAGATCAGGGAACTCTGCAACGACGCCAAGACCATACTCATATCCTGCGCCGCCGCGGAAAAGATCGTCGAACCGGTCGCGAAGTACGTCTTCAACACGCCCCAGAAGGACAAGCACGCGGTCGAGAGGATCTTCGGCGTAATGAAAAACCTGGGCATCCGGAAGGTCGCGGTCATATCGGCCAATACCGGTTTCGGCAAGGCCGGCAAGGACCAGGTCGTCAAGCTCGCCCCCGCGGCCGGCATCCAGGTCCTCATCACCGAGGTCTACGACAAGGACGCCACGGACCTCTCCGGCGTTCTCACCAAGGTGAAGAACAAGAACGTCCAGGGAGTCATCAACTGGTCCATCGAGCCCATCCAGTCGCTGGTGGCGAAGAACATGAAACAGCTGGGACTCAACGTGCCGCTCTTCCAGAGCCACGGTTTCGGCAACCCGAAATACGCCGCCGCCGCGGGCGCCGCGGGCGACGGGATCATCTTCCCGGCGGGCAGGCTCCTGGTCGCGGAACTCCTTCCCGACGGGCATCCCCAGAAGGAACTGCTGGTATCGTACAAGAAGGCCTACGAGTCCCGCTACGGCGAGGACGTGAGCACCTTCGGCGGCCACGCCTATGACGCGCTCCTGGTCCTCACGAAGGCCATCGAGAAAGTGGGCGCAGCCGACGTCGAGAAGGTGCGCGACACCATCGAAACGACGCGGGGCCTGGTGGGAACCGCCGGCATCTTCAACTATTCGCCTACGAACCACAACGGCCTGGGACCCGACGCTTTCGAGATACTCACCGTGAAGGGCGGCAAGTTCGCACCGTACGGAAAAGTGAAGTAAGCTTAGCAATTGACGTATCCGATATATGATTCCCCTCCCCCTCGAGGGGGGAGGCCGGGTGGGGGTGATGAGTTGTCAGGATCATAATGATTGACCCATCACCCTCCCCTAACCCCTCTCCTCACGGGAGGGGGACTTGTACACACAAAATCTGTCTCGCATTTTCAATACGTACCTACGAACAAAAGTCCGAGGAGTCAGATGCCACTCGAGAACGTCGTGCAGTACCTGCTTTCGGGGATCACCACCGGCAGCGTCTACGCAATCATCGCAATTGGCTTCAACATCATCTACAACACCACGGGCATCATCAACTTCGCCCAGGGCGAATTCCTCATGCTCGGGGGGATGATCTCCATCACGCTCGCCCAGTTCATGCCCCTGCCGGCGGCCATCGCCGGGGCGGTCCTCATCACGGCGGGGATCGGTTTCCTCATAGAGCTTTCATTCATCCGCTGGATCAAGGAGCCCACGGTGCTCCGCATGATCATCATCACGGTGGGCCTGTCCATCATCATCCGCGAGGCGGCGCTCCACGTCTGGGACGAGAAGGTACGCGCCCTCCCCTACTTCACCGGGAACGAGATCACGTCGATGGAGATACTGGGAGCGCGCTTCTCGCCGCAGATACTCTGGGTGCTCGCCACCTGCGCCGTCATCGTCGTCATGCTCAACGTCTTTTACAGCTACACGCTCACCGGCAAGTCGATGCGCGCCTGCGCGTCCAACCGCACCGCGGCGTCGCTCTGCGGCATCAACATCAAGAACATGGTGAGCCTTTCCTTCGTGCTCTCGGCCGCCATCGGCGCCCTGGCGGGGTGCGTGATATCGCCCATCACCCAGACGCAGTACGACTGCGGGACCTCGCTGGCCATCAAGGGCTTCACCGCGGCCATCCTCGGCGGACTGGGCTCCAGCAACGGGGCCATCGTCGCGGGCCTGGCGATCGGCGTGATAGAGGCGGCGAGCATCAGCGTCATCCCGCTCGCCTACAAGGACGCCATCACCCTGACCCTGCTCCTCTTCGTGCTGGTGCTGAAGCCCAGCGGCCTCTTCGGCAGCCGCGAGGCCGGCGCCCTGAAGGAGTTCTGATGGATCTCCGGCGCCACATCCCCCTCGCGATTCTCGCCGCGGCCGTCGTCATCATCCAGCTGGCCATGAGCGCCGCGGGAACCGATTACTTCCTCATCCAGCTCACCATGTCCGCGTACTACGCCCTGGTGGTGCTGGGGCTCTGCCTCCTCATGGGATACGCGGGGCAGATATCGATGGGCCACGCTGCGTTCTTCGCGCTGGGGGGCTACGCCACCGCGGTCCTCTCCAGCGCCGCGGTGGGACAGCTCTTCGACACGGGGACGCTTGAGGCCATGGCGCGCTGGGGCCTCATGGTCCCCGGGAACGACTCCTACGGCGCCACCGCCTATCGCGCAGCCTCCTGGCTCTCCCTGGGGCTCGTGGTGGTCATCACCATGGCGATCTCGTTCCTCATCGGCATACCGGTCCTCCGCCTCAAGGGACACTACCTGGCCATGGCCACCCTGGGATTCGGCACCATCCTCTACCGGATATTCCTGGGCACCAGGATCTTCGGCGAGGCCGACGGCATCTCCGCGGTGAGCCCCTGGGTCATCGCGCCGGGGCTGTTCGTGGGAGGGGACGTGTCCGTGCGGGTATTCAACTACTACTTCGCCTGGGCCCTCGTGGGGCTGGGGATGATACTGCTCCTTAACCTCATCAACTCCCGCGCCGGGCGGGCGCTTCGCGCCATTCACGGCAGCGAGGACGCCGCGCGCGCCATGGGCGTGGACACGGCGCGGTTCAAGCTCTACATCTTCGTGCTCTCGGCGGTCTTCGCCGCGATAGGCGGCTACTTCATGACGCACTTCATCGGCGGCATAGGCCCCTCGGAGGCGGGGATCATGAAATCGGTGCGCTATCTCGCCATCGTCGCGGTGGGCGGAATGGCGAACCTCTGGGGCTGCCTGGTGATGGGGGTTACGCTCAACTTCCTCTCCCTTCGCGGCTACTTCGGCTCCTACGACGACGCGGTCTTCGGGGCGCTGCTCATCGCCATCATGGCCCTGGCGCCCGACGGCGTTTTCAGAAAGGAGGTACTGACACACGCAAAGAACCTGGGAAGGCGGATCCGATGGCCCTTCTGGAAGTGAACAACCTGGACAAGTCCTTCGGCGGGCTTCGCGCCGTGGGCGGCGTGAGCTTCGGCGTGGAGCGCGGCGCCATCCGCGCGGTGATTGGCCCCAACGGAGCCGGCAAGACCACGCTCTTCAACCTGATCGCGGGCGCGCTCGAGCCGGACGGCGGCGAGGTCCTCTACAACGGCGAGTCCATCTACGGCCTGCCGCCGCACCGCATAGCCGCGCGCGGCATCTCCCGCACCTTCCAGAACATCAAGCTTTTCAACCACATGACGGTGCGGGAGAACATCATGGTGGGGCGCCACGTGCGGAGCCGCGCCGGTTTCTTCCAGGCCTTCATCCCCCGGCCGTCGACGAGGCGCGAGGAGCGGGAAATATCGGCGAAGGCGGAGGAGCTCGCGTCCATGCTGGGCCTGGCCGATTCGCTGGACGCCGAGGCCGGGAGCCTGGACTTCGGGAGGCAGCGCGCAGTGGAGCTGGCGCGCGCCCTGGCGTCGGAGCCGGAGCTCCTGCTCCTGGACGAGCCCGCCGCGGGGCTGAACATCCACGAGACACTGGAGCTCGCGGAGCGGGTAAAGAACATCCGCGCCATGGGCATCACCATCCTGCTCATCGAGCACGACATGTCGCTGGTGATGGACATCTCCGACATGATCACCGTCCTCTCCTACGGAGTGAAGATTGCCGAGGGAACGCCGTCGGAGATACAAAAGAATCCCGAGGTGGTGGCCGTGT
>JAGODF010000073.1 GCA_017998375.1 Spirochaetota bacterium | reverse complement strand
GAGAAAGTCAATATTGAGTGGGGTTTAGCAAGTATAGCCCATAATTTCCTGAAAATGAGCCTTGCGGTATGATTACAAGGCTTTGAATTATAAAGAAAGGGCTGTCCTTGTTTTCGGACAGCCCCTTCTTTATGGTGCGCATGGAAAGTCGTTGATATCCGCCCGAAGTCTGTGTATGCTGTTTCCGATATGCACATGCTGTAAGCGGAGCCAGACTATGCTTGCGAGGGTTTTTGTTTGCATTTCATCATTAATTTTGTTGTTGATCAACTGCACTGACGACGGGCGCGAGTACATGCGCTTCGCGGTGATCGGCGATTACGGCAGGGGTGGTGACTCGGAAATCGCGGTGGCGGCGCTCATCCGCTCCAAGGACCCCGATTTCATCATCACCGCGGGAGACAACAACTACCCGACCGGCAGCGCCGATACAATCGACGATAACATCGGCCGCTTTTTCCATGATTTCATTTACCCGTACCGCGGTTCCCGTGGCCACGGCGCTGAGTATAACAGGTTTTTCCCGACTCTGGGCAACCACGACCTGATGGAGGATGCCGGGAGGCCCTATTTCGACTACTTCACGCTCCCCAACAATGAACGTTATTACGATTTCATTGAAGGGCCCGTCCACTTCTTCGCTCTGAACAGCGATCCTTCCGAGGTGGACGGTACCACGATCGGTTCCGCCCAAGAGCAGTGGCTCCAGAAAAAAATTGCTTCTTCCTCTTCCCCGTGGAAGGTGGTGTACTTTCACCATGCGCCCTACTCATCGGCACTGGTCCATGGCTCCAGTGTGTGGATGCAGTGGGACTTCGGCGCGATGGGGATTTCCGCGGTTTTCTCAGGACACGACCATGACTACGAGCGGATACACGTCGCGCCGGTGGAGTATTTCGTCGTAGGGGATTGCGACGATTACTTGTATGATTTCGGTACACCTGTCGCGGGAAGCCAGGTCCGATACACAGGTATACCTGGGGTGATGTTTGTCCACTCGACGGATACAAGAGTGGAATTCAGGTTCTACAATGTCGGCGGCGAGCTCGTGGACGAGCACGTGATATCGAAGTGAGGGCTTACAGGAAATACCACGTGAACGTCGCGTACACCAGCGGGTATTTTTTCAGGTAGGAGAAGTCCGATTCGTATTCCGCATCGTCACGTATCCAGGTTTTCATCACGCCCAGTGAAAAGTCCACGTCCTGGAAAACATTGTATTTTAGCGTGGGGTTGATAAGCACCGCCCTTCCCTGGAAATCGTACACGGTGAAGAACTCCGCGCGCAAAAGCGGCGTGATATCGTAGCCCAGCGCCAGCGCTGCGTAGTGTTTGTTGAAGGTGACGAACTGGTTGGACAACAGATAATAGTTCTGCTCATTGATGCCGTATGCCATACTGGAGAGGTACGCAGCCTTTAGCTCCGGGTTGAAGTTCAGGCCGCTCTCATTGTAGAAATACTCAAGCAGGAAGTAGAGACCGAAACCGAAGTTGTACTCGAAGCCGGCGCTCGCCTGGACGAACGGGTCCGCGTCCTCCGCCTCGGAGCGGATGGCGCTTCCCCGGAGCGTCCCGTCCAGCACGATGACCGACACGTCGGCACCGGCAACGTCGCGCCGCAGGACACGTCCTCCCAGCGCGGCTATCTCCATCTTTCCGATTGCCGTCCTGAACCGCCCCAGTCCGCTCGTGTTTCTGGAGTCGAGGTCCGATACCTGGTCGCTGTCGTTCACGCGCTTCTGGTCCACCACGGCTGAAAGCACAGTGAATTCGTTGAAGAAGTATTCAGCGCGGATGGCATCGGTACCCTTCTGCTCGGCGCTTCCTTCGAGGCTCGTCGGCGAGATGGGGTTCATGATGTCGAGCGGGTTCCAGAGGCGCCCGCTCCCAAAGCGGACCTGCTGGCGCCCGGCGGTGAGTGTGAAGTCCCCCAGCGCGAGCTTCGCGTAGGCGCGGTGAACTTTCGTCCGCCAGAGGTACTCTTCGTTGTATCGCACGTCCTTCGAAATATCGAACAGGTCGTTGTAGTCGTCGTACGGCATCCTCCAGAAGATGTCGAACTCGCCGCTTTCCAGGTAGTTGCCGTGGATGATCTCGTTGTCGTAATCGACGTGGACGATGAGGACGTCGGAGAAGTTCAGCTCCGGCGAGAGGCGGACGCGCCCCAGGTTTGCGACCAGGTCCTTTCCCTGGAGTGTCTTCGAGTAGGCATCGGTCCTCTGCCAGGTACACAGGTCCTTCAAGTGCGCCTTGAAAGTGAAGATGTCGGTTGAGGCGGGGGCGTTGGTTTGTAGTGGCGGGTCGGTGTCCTCGGCGAAGGCAGGCGTGGATACCGCCAGGCATGAGAGGCATGATAAAATTGAGATTATGGCGATCATGCTCGATGTATATTTTTTCAATAATGATTTCATTGAAGGTTGATACTAATGGTTCCGTGTCAGTCTGTCATCGCGAGAGAAGCGTGGCGATCTCTTGTGCTGGAGTGAGATTGCTGCGATGCTTCGCTCCTCGGCAATAGTTGTTATTTGCGCCCGGCTTTCTTTATAGGACTCTTTTTCTTCGCTGGGGCGCGCCCCGAACCCTTCCTCTCGTCGGAGTCGATGTGCCCGTCGATGATGTGCACCAGGCGCTCGGCGCGGTGCATCACCATGGGATCATGCGTGGAAAAGAGGAAGGTGATCTTCTTCTCGTGGTTGAGCCGGTGCATCAGGTCTATCAGGCTCTCACCTGTCTTCTGGTCGAGGTTCGCCGTGGGCTCGTCCGCGAGGACAATATCCGGCTCCGAAACGATGGCCCGCGCCACGGCGACGCGCTGCTGCTGGCCGCCGGACATTTCGCGCGGCAGGCGGTCCATCTCCTTCTCCAGGCCCACCTCGCGGAGCATGGCCGCGGAACGGTTGGCCCGCTCGTTTTTATCGACCCCCTGTAGGAGGAGGACATACTCCACGTTCTCCATCGCGGTGAGGACCGGTATCAGGTTATACGCCTGGAAGACGAAGCCTATCTTCCGAAGGCGCAGGTCGGAAAGCTCCTTCGGCGTGAGCGCGGTGAGGTCGCTCTCGCCAACGAACACCTTTCCCTCCGACGGTCTGTCGAGCCCGCCGATGAGGTTCAGGAGCGTGGTCTTCCCGGAGCCCGAGGGCCCGGCGATGGCGGAGAACTCGCCCCGCTCTATCGAGAGGTCCACGCCGCGGACGGCGGGCACCAGGAGGCCGTTGTTTTCGTAGTTCTTCACGAGTTTTTCGATCCGGATGATGGACATGATGGTTCTCCGTCTAAATGTAAGTGAGCGCCTCCACCGGCTCTATGCGCGCCGCCTTCCTCGCCGGGAAGACCGCCGCGCTTACAGTGGTGAAGAGGACGATAACAGTCGCCATGAAAATATCGAAACCGCGCACCGCCGGATAGATGACGCTCCCGCTCCCCATGGCGCGCAACGTTTCCGAATACACGGAGAGGTCGATTCCCGTGGCGCCGAGGATTCCCGTCACCGTTGTTCCCAGTATGATGCCCGCGCCGAGTCCCAGCAACCCGAGGTTCATCGATTCGAAGAGCACCATGAGGAAAATCCAGCGGGGCCCCGTGCCGATCGATTTCATCACGCCGATCTCGTGGAATCGCTCCATGATTGCCATGACGAGCGTGTTCGCGATCGAGAAGATGATGGTGATGAAGATGATGAAGAAGCTCACATACATCATCGTGTCGACGATCATGATTGAGCTCACCAGGCTGGGCGCCATCTCCTGCCAGGTGAGGACCTCGATGCCCGGTGACGATATCAACGCCCCGATCTTTTTCTTCGCGTTGACGGCCGCGTTCCGTTCCGTAAGAACCGCGTTGATTTCGCTCACGAGGCCCTGCGTGCCGGTGAGCTCCCGGAGACGGTCGATGCCGGTGAAGACGGTGTACCTGTCGAAGGCGTCGACGGGCGTGGAGAAGACGCCGCGCACCGTCATGCCGGTGCCGGACATCTCTCCCTTCGCGTTCTGCACCATGAGCACCAGCTTGTCGCCGGGCACGAGCTCCATCCTGTCGGCCATGCTTTTGGAGATGAGAATGTCGTTTGCCGCCGGGTCGCCGAGAAACGAGCTTCCCTCTTCCTTCGAGGTGTAGGTGTAGAGGTATGATACCGACCGCTCCTTCACGGGATCGATCCCCGCGATGAGAACGCCGCGCGACGATTCGCTGGAACGGACCATGCCCTTCACCTTGACGCGCGGCGCGTAGCCCTTGATGGAAACGCCGGAAGCCTTCAGCGCGCGCGCTATGTCCTCGCCGGGAGCGAAGGCATACTGGAGCCTCACGGAGCCCTGGAATCCCTTCCGCTGGATGGAGAGGTGCCCCAGCGAGGTGTTGATGGTGTTGTCCACCATCTGCACCATGATCCCGTTGATGAGCCCCATGGCCAGGATGATCGCGAAGACGCCCACCGCCACGGAGGAGATTACGATGAGCGATCGTCTTTTGTGGCGCCAGAGGTTCCGCCAGCATATGAGAAGGAATATTTTCATAGAGTTTCGTGTTTGTTGCGGGAAGGCGCGCAAGCGTTTGCGCGCTTTCCCGGCATATTTCATTTCCACCAGCAGGCGCCCAAGCGCTTGGGCGCTTTCACGGCATGTTGCATTTGCACACGCAGGCGCGCAAACTCTTGCGCGCTTTCACAGATGCCGCATAGCCTCCACGGGTTTCAGGTTCATGGCCCGGCGCGCGGGGATCGCCGAAAAGAGCACCGCCAGCGCGAAGGTGAGCGCCGAGGTGAACACGACGTTGAACGCCGTGGCCTTGGCCGGGTAGACCGTGGTGTAGACGCCCCAGACGGCGAACTCGGCGGCGAATTGTGAATAGTCGAATGGGTGGCGCTCCACAATGGCGCTCACGCCCAGGCCCAGGACAATCCCGAGCGAAATCCCGATGAGCGCGATGAACACGGATTCCAGCATCACAATGGAGAACACGCGGCGCGGCGCAGTGCCTATCGACAGCAGAACGCCGAACTCCTTCGTGCGCTCGAACACCGACATCTGGACGGTGTTGAGCACCGTGAAGGCCACCACGACGAACAGGATGAAGGAAAAGATGTAGCCGGCGATGTTGTCCAGCACCACGAACTGCACTATTTCCGGGATCAGCTTCTCCCAGGAGATTACCTCGAGGTTCGCCGGGCCGGCGATATTCCGCAGCGCCGCGGCCGCGGCAGACGTGTCGGCGTCCGGGGAGAGCCGCACCACCAGGGAGTTCACGTGCCCCATCATGGCGAAAGTTTCGTCGGCGGCGCTCTGCGGGACGAGCACCAGCGTCTGGTCGAGCGCGGTGTTGCCGCTCTTCACCAGGCCGACGACCTCGAGCCGGGCTGAGGCGATGGAGCCGTCGAAGCCCTGGGAGATGATGTTGACCCTGGAGCCGGTTGAAACGCCCAGGTTCTTCGCGAGCGCGTCCCCCAGGAGCGCCGCGTAGGTGTCGGCGGGGGTGAGCGTCCGCCCCCCGGGGAGGATCTTTTCGTGGATAGATATCACCCCCTTCGCCGAGGAGACGTCGACTCCCTGCACCACGGCGCCCTCGGTGATCTCGCCGGTGGACACCATGGCGCTCGCCTCGATGCGCGGCGTGACGCCGGATATCATCCCCTTTTTCTTCATGCCCTCAAGCGCGGTGAGAAGTTCCGCCGACGGCGTGAAGGCGTAATCGGTGGTCCTGTTTTCGTGGAAGCCCTTCTCGCAGATCTGCAGGTGCCCGGCGTTGAGCGCCACGGCGTCCTCCACCATGGCACGGGTTGCGCCGTTGAAGAGCGCGTTGTTGAAGATGATCATGCCGCAGCCCGCCACGGTGGTGAGGAGCGTGAGCAGCGTGCGGCGGCGGTTCCGCCAGATGTTGCGCCACGCGAGCGATGCGATGGTGGAGAAGTCCTTCACGGCGCCCTACCGCTTCGTCAGGTTCTGCAGGGAGAATACCCTGGAGGGAATGCCGGCGTTGAACGTGATGCTCTTTGTCTCCATCACGGTGTAGCGGTCCTTGCCCGCGGGCTGCATCTTATAGACCACCGGTATCGTCCTCCCCCCCATGACGCGGAAGTCGGAGCAGGTGAGGGTCTTCCGGAGCACGCCGTGCTCGCTGAAGAACTCCTGCTTCACCGGCAGGAAATCGGAGGTGCGCGCGTAGTAGAGTATCTTCCCCCAGACCACGGCCGCGTCCTTTTTTGGCGTGAGCTCCACGCGGTATACGTCGTGTCCCTCCGCCTTCGCGTTGCCGAGCAGCTTGTGCGTGTAGTCGTGCAGGATGCTCGATTCCTTGACGATGTCGTCGTTGGAGAAGTCGGAGCCCATCCAGGACTGGAGCATCATGGAGGGCGATATCTTGATGGTCTGCTGGATCTTCGGGACGTAGTGCCACATGCCGTCGCCTATCATGAGGAAGCGGTTGCCGGCGTCCTTGCGGGGCGATGTGATCTCGGCGAAAGATTTGCGCGCCTTCCGCATCTCCTGGTACTTCATCCCCATGGTGCGCGTCCAGCGGCGCGTCTTCACGGTGATTTCGTAGGTGCCGGAGATGGAGTTGGAGCGGACGGCCTCCTCTGATTTCTCCACGATCTCGCGCCCCGTGAGCGCCAGGAGCGGGGAGGAGAGGACGATAGCGGTTGCCGTGGCGGCGAGTGCAATGCGATTTGGTCTTTTCATGTAAGTCACCGTGTTGTGGTTAAAGTGGATGTATGATGGACCGATGGATGGTTGTTGTCAACTATTCTATCGTAAAAAAGACTTTGATGGCGCGGATATATGCCAGCGCCGGCAGCGGATCTTATTGCTTGACATTGGGCCCCCCGGGGAGCATACATATTGCAAAGGAACGTGCGGGGCGGGCGCAGCGGCCCTGCACGGCACTCCCGGAATGCGCATGAATACAATGAACACCGAACCGGTACGCTTCACGAATAATCTGGGTCAACGGATTGCCGGGAGGATCTGCCGGGGCGATATTCCCTCCCGGCGTGGCGTGATTTTCTGCCACGGGCTTTTTTCCACCAAGGACGGATACAAGATCACCAGCCTGGCGGAGGATATCGTCGCGGCGGGATACACACTCCTCACGTTCGATTTTTCCTTCGTGGGGGAGTCGGATGGGAAGATCGAGGACCTGTCGGTGCTCCAGGAGGTGAAGGACCTGGAGTGTGCGGCCGCGTTCTTTCTCGGCAGCGGCATCGACGAGCTGCACCTGGTCGGTTCCAGCATGGGCGGCGCGGTATCGCTCCTGTATTGTGCCGGGAGCGGCGTGGCGGTGAAGTCGCTCACGCTTATCGCGACGCCGCTCAATCTGAAAAAGCTCCTGGAGGACAATACCGGCATCCGGGACATGGCCGCGCTCCCGGAGGATGGCGTTACGTCAATCGACGGCATATCGATAAAGAACGGCTTCTTCCGGGAAGCGGCGCTTGTCGATCTCACGGAGGCGGCCGCCGGAGTGGAAGCGCCAGCGCTCATCGTACACGGGGCGCGCGACCGGGTGGTGAACGTGACCGACGCGTACCTGCTGGCGGCGCTCCTGAAGGGCGACCGGAAGCTCGTCATCGTGTCCGACGGCGATCATCACCTCACCCGGCCGGCCGATATCGCCCGGTTGCGCGAAGAACTGCTGTTCCACCTGGCGAGGAGAGGCCCCTGTATTCCGCCATTGGGTTGACAAAATTTAAGCCCGTACTATCATCCCCCTTGTCGTTGTTTTTGTATTTTAGTATATTATTAAATAGATATTTCACCGGAAGGGAGATATACTTCACGCTGAATCGCCCGCGATCCCTTGTTGAGGAAGGGGAGCGGATTACCGGAGGAACGCATGTGGGACTACACTGAAAAGGTCAAGGAGCTCTACACGAAGCCCAAAAACGTGGGGGTGATAGAGGACGCCAACGCGGTGGGCGAGGTGGGGAGCATCGTGTGCGGCGACGCCCTGACGCTTTACCTGAAGATAGAGGACAACGTCATCAAGGACGCGAAGTTCCAGACCTTCGGTTGCGGGAGCGCCATCGCGTCGTCGTCGGCGCTCACGGAGATGCTGAAGGGGAAAACCGTTGAGGAGGCGGAGAAGATCACCAACCGGGAGATAGTCGACTTCCTGGGTGGTCTGCCGGAACAGAAGATGCACTGCTCGGTGATGGGCCGCGAGGCGCTGGACAAGGCGCTTGCGAACTGGCGCGGCATTAAGATCGTTGAGGCCGAGGACCACGAGGGCGAGATCGTATGCCAGTGTTTCGGCGTCACCGACACGCTCATCCGCAAGGTGGTGCGCGAGAACGCGCTGAAGACCGTGGAGGACATCACCAATTACACGAAGGCGGGCGGCGCCTGCGGGTCGTGCATCCACAAGCTTGAGGACATTCTCCAGGAGGAGCTCAAGCTCCAGCAGAGCTGCGCGGATGATACTCATACCGGCGGGAAGAAGAAGCCGCTGACGAACATCCGGCGCATGCAGCTGGTCAACGAGACCATAGTGGACGTGATCAAGCCGATCCTCCAGCACGACGGCGGCGACATAGAGCTGGTCGACGTCGACGGCAAGAAGGTGATCGTGGCGCTGCGCGGCGCCTGCTCCCACTGCGTGTCGTCCAATGTGACGCTGAAGAACCTCGTCGAGGCGAAGCTTCGCGAGTTCGTCGAGGAAGAAATCGAAGTGGTGGAACAATAGGGGAACGCAGATGAAAAAGTTAATATACCTGGACAACAACGCAACCACCATGGTCGCCCCGGAGGTGGTGGAAACCATGCTGCCGTTCCTCACGGAGCGGTACGGCAATCCGTCGAGCATGCACGACTTCGGCGGCGATGTGGAGCAGGACGTGGAACGCGCGCGTAACCAGGTGGCGAAACTCCTCGGCGCAGAGCACGACTACGAGATCGTCTTCACCTCCTGCGGCACCGAGAGCGACAACTTCGCCATATCGGGCGTGCTCTCCTACTTTCCGCAGAAACGCCACATCATCACCACGCGCGTGGAGCACCCGGCGGTCCTCAACCTCTGCAAGAAGTACGAGCGGGAGGGATACCGCGTGACCTATGTCCCGGTGGACCGCGAGGGCAGGCTTGATGTCGACCTCCTGTTCAACTCCGTGGACGACGACACCGCGGTGGTGTCGGTAATGCATGCCAACAACGAGACCGGCGTGATCAGTCCCATTGAGAAAATCGGCGATTTTCTCCGTGAGCGCGGCGTGCCTTTTCACGTGGATGGAGTGCAGGCCGCGGGGAAGATCCCCATCGACGTGAAAAAGCTCAACTGCGATCTCTACACGGTTTCCGGGCACAAGTTCCACGCGCCCAAGGGCGTGGGCGCGCTCTACGTGCGCCGGGGAACCAGGATCCGCCCGATACTTTACGGAGGCCACCAGGAACGGGGGCGCCGCCCGGGCACGGAGAACGTGGCGGGCATCGTGGGAATTGGCATGGCCGCGGAGCTTGCGGTGAAGCATCTGCCCGACGAGACGCGGGTGCAGGCGCAGCGTGACAGGCTCGAGATGGAAATCCTGAAGCATTTCGGCAATGTCTCGCTCAACGGCGCGAAGGACCTCCGCGTCCCCAACACGACCAACGTCGGGTTCGAGTACATCGAGGGTGAGGCGATACTGCTGTACCTGAGCGAGAAGGGGATCGCGGCGTCGTCGGGATCGGCCTGCTCGTCCGGGTCGCTGGAGCCGTCGCACGTGCTCCGCGCCATGGGGGTGCCGTTCACCAGCGCGCACGGCTCCATCCGCTTCAGTCTGAGCCGCTACACGACCGACGACGAGATCGACTATACCCTGAAGGTGCTGCCGGCGGTGGTGAACCGGCTCCTGGAAATATCACCCTACTGGGACAACGAGAAGAAGTGCGGCCGGGAGATGAAGCTGTAAAGCGCCTTGTTTTTTGTGTTGACACCTTAAATGACCATGGTATAATGACCATGGTCATTTAAGTGGGGAACGTCATGAAAAGTATATCAAAGTCAAAAATAAAACCGAGCCTGCTCAAGGTCTTCCGTGATATCGAGAAAACGGGAGAGGAAGTCGTGGTAACCGACCAGGGTAAACCGGTTTTGAAAATAATACGTTATTCGGAAGATCCGGAAGGCGGGCTCATGAAGCTCAAGGATACGGTCCTGAAATACGATGACCCGACGGCCCCGGTCGGTGTTGACGACTGGGCAGCCCTGAAATGATCATACTCGACACTCACGCGTTTGTGTGGTGGGTCGCCGGTTCCAAAGAAATTCCCGCCAAAGCCCTGGGGATTATCAGGAAGGCACAGGCAGTAAACGGCATATACGTTTCTTCGATCAGCATCTGGGAGCTTTCGATGCTGATGAAAACGGGCAGGCTGCTGTTATCCATCCCGCTGCAGAAATGGATCCGCGCCGTCGAAGACCTCCCGTTCGTGAAGTTCGTCCCGGTGGACAATACAATCGCCGAGCTGTCGGTTAACCTCCCCGGGGAATTCCACAAGGACCCGGCCGACCGGATCATAGTGGCCACCGCCCAGACCCTGAACATGCCCGTCATCACCAGGGATGGGGAAATGCGGAAATACCCCCACGTGCGTACCATCTGGAGATAATAACGCAGACGTGAGGTGCGGTAAAAAGTATTGACAGCTTACGCCAGATTGGTTAATGGTCGTTCATTAACTGAATGAAAGGCCCAATATGCCGGCAGGGAAAAACGGTTCCGCACAACGAAACGCGATACTCCGGAAATCCAGTATCCTCTTCTGGGAAAAAGGCTATGCCGAGACGAGCATGAAGGACATAGCCTCGGCCTGTGGTTTCCGGCCGGCGAACATCTACAATTATTTCGACAAAAAAGAAACCATCCTTTTCGAGATACTGCGCGGGGAGATGGATGATATCGTCGGCCCCATTCGCCGCCTCGCGGACGAAGCGACTATCGACCCAGTCGAGGCGCTGAGGGCGGTGATTGACAACCATCTGCGGCACACGCTCGGCGAAAGGCGCGGCGCCATGCTGCTTTTCGACGTGGGGCTGAACAACCTTTCCGCCGCAAGCAGGAAAAAGATCGTTTCCCTGCGCGACGAGTACGACACAATATCGATTTCGATCATTCGGCGCGGCATCGACTCCGGCGTGTTCCGGGATATGGACCCGCGGATGGCGGTCTTCAGCATATCATCGATGATAGCGCGCTCGCGGATATGGTACTCGCCGAAGGGCAGGTATTCCATCGGCGCCATTGGAGACTTTATTTTCGATTTCGCGATGAAGGGAATGGAAAAGCGCTGATATCGCGAATGCCGGACCCAAGGGGGGGCGGGCGGCGCGGCGCTGACAGGAGGTAGTATCGTGGATTACGGGTTGCTGACATTGCATGTGTATAACGGGATCGCGACAATTACGCTCGACCGGCCGAAGGTGCTGAACGCGCTGAACTGGGACCTGGTGACGGAGATTGAAAGCGCCGCCAGGGAACTGCACGGCGATGAACGCGTGCGCGCGGTCGTCATCGCCGGTAGCGGGGGGAATTTTGCCGCCGGCGCGGATATCGGCCCCATGGCGGAGCGGGAGCCCGTGGAGGCGAAGATGTATACTTTCAACAGCGCCTTCAACGCGCTCGAGGACCTGCCGGTTCCCGTCATCGCGGCGGTATCGGGCTACGCGCTGGGCGGCGGACTGGAACTGGCGCTCGCGTGCGATTTCAGGATCTGTTCGTCGGACGCGAAGCTCGGGATGCCGGAGATAAAGCTCGCGATCTTCCCGGGCGCGGGCGGCACGCAGCGGCTGCCGAAGCTTATCGGCCTGTCGCGCGCTAAGATGATGATCTTCCTGGGTGAGACCGTGAACGCGGCCACGGCGCTGGAGTGGGGATTGTGCGATAAAGTCGTGGAAGGCGATCCGGTGCCTGAGGCGATGGCACTCGCGGGGAAGCTTGCGGAGCGGGCGCCGGTCGCACTGTGCGCGGCGAAGCGCGCGGTGAACCACGGTTTTTACCGCGGGTTGCGCGAGGGCATTTATTTCGAGGAGGATTCCTGGGCGGCCCTTTTTTCAACCGAGGACCAGAAGGAAGGAATGCGGGCCTTTATGGAAAAGAGGAAACCGGTGTTCCGGGGAAAGTAAAGTGAGCCGGGAAATCAGAATGACGCGCGGTAGATCGGCACTGGTGGTGGAAGGGGGCGGCATGCGCGGCGCGTTTTCGGCGGGTGTGCTCGCGGCGTTCGGCGCGGCCTCCTTCGATCCGTTCAACCTGTATATCGGGGTGTCCGCCGGAGCCTGCAACCTGGCGTCGCATCTTGCCGGGCAGAACCACAGGAATATCAGCATTATGATGCGCTGGTCCTCGAGCAGGCGGTTTATCGGCATCGCCCGCTTTCTCGCGGGAGGGAACCTGATGGACCTCGACTGGCTCTGGGAGACGACCATCAGGGAGTACCGTCTGGACCTGGACAGGCTTTTCGGCTCGCTGGCGGAAAAACGGAAGGAGTTCGTCGTGGTGGCGACGTCCATGGCGACGGGGAGGGCGATATATCTTCGCCCGGACGCGGGCACGCTGGAGCATTACCTCAAGGTTTCCTCGTCGGTGCCCATTCTTTACCGGAGAAGGCTCGAAGTGGAAGGAGGGCCCGCAACCGACGGCGGGGTGGCCGACTCGATCCCGGTGAGGGAGGCGCATCGCCGCGGTGCGACGCGCATCACCGTGGTGCGCTCCAGGCCCGCGGGATACGAAAAGCGCGGAGGGCCGGGCATCGTCGCGGGGATCGCGTTTCGGGAGCATCCGCGATTCGCGGATGCGATGAGGAATCGCGCGGCGGACTACATGCGATCCGTGGAATTTATCAGGCGTCCTCCCGAGGGCGTGAAAGTGGACGAGATCGCCCCGCCGCCGGAGCTCGATATTTCCCGGACGACGCGGGACAAAAATAAGCTGGGAGCGGCCTACCGGGCCGGCTTGGAATACGGTGAGCGGTACATGGAAGGGTACCAGGAATGAAGGAGGACGCGTGATGAAAACTTCGCAGGAATACATCGAGAGCCTCAGGAAGCTGAAACTGAAGGTCTACATGTTCGGGAAGCGGGTGGAGAACGTGGTGGACGATCCCATCATCCGCCCCTCGATGAACGCCGTTGCGATGACCTACTCCCTGGCGATGAATCCGGAATACGAAGGGATCATGACCGCGACGTCGCACCTCACCGGGAAGAGGATCAACCGCTTCACGCACATCCACCAGAACGCCGTCGACCTGGTGAAGAAGAGCAAGATGGGACGGCTCCTGGGCGCGAAGACCGGCTGCTGCTTCCAGCGCTGCGTGGGCATGGATGCGCTGAACGCCCTGTCGATGACCACGTTCGACATCGACGCGAAGCACGGTACGGAATACAATAGGCGGTTCCTGAAATACCTGGAGTATGTGCAGGAGCACGACCTGGTCTGCGACGGCGCCATGACCGATCCTAAGGGTGACCGTTCGCTGCCGCCGCACAAGCAGGCGGACCCTGACCTCTTCCTGCGCGTGGTGGAGGAGAGGAAGGACGGGATCGTGGTGCGCGGCGCGAAGGCGCACCAGACCGGCGCCGTCAACTCGCACGAGGTGATCGTCATGCCCACCATCGCCATGCGCGAGGAGGACCGCGACTACGCGATCTCCTTCGCCGCGCCGAGCGACGCGGAAGGCATCACCTACATCATGGGGCGGCAGTCCTGCGACACCCGGAAGCTCGAGCGCGGGAAGATCGACCGGGGCAACGCGGTCTTCGGCGGGCACGAGGCGCTCATCGTCTTCGACGATGTCTTCGTGCCGTGGGAGCGCGTCTTCATGTTCCGCGAGCACGAGTTCGCGGGGCAGCTCGTGGAGCAGTTCGCGTCGTACCACCGGCAGAGCTACGCGTGCAAGGTGGGCGTGGGCGACGTGCTCATCGGCGCGGTGCAGACGGCGGCGGAGTACAACGGCATCGCGAAGGCCTCCCACGTGAAGGACAAGATCATCGAGATGAACCACCTGAACGAGACGCTCTTCTGCGGCTGCGTGGCCTGCGCCTCGGAGGGACACCGCGAGCCGAGCGGCACCTGGCTCGTGGACACGCTCCTGGCGAATGTGCACAAGCAGAACGTGACGCGCTTCCCCTACGAGATAGCGCGGCTGGCGCAGGACGTCGCCGGGGGGCTGGTGGTGACCTGCCCGTCGGAGGACGACTTGAAATCGCCGGAGGTGGGGAAGTGGGTGGAGAAGTATTTCCGCGGGACGAGCGCCGTTCCCACGGAGAGCAGGATGAGGATACTCAGACTCATAGAAAATCTCACGCTCGGGACCGCCGCAGTGGGCTATCTCACCGAATCGATGCACGGCGCCGGCTCGCCGCAGGCCCAGCGCATCATGATATCGCGCCTGGTGAACATGAAGGAGAAGCAGGATACGGCGAAGAAGCTCGCCGGGATCACGGAGGATGGCGAGAAGGGGTGATATCGCCCTCCTTAAAAAAAGATGCGGACAGGAAAAGGATGCGCGATAAAAAAACCGGGCCTCCTTCATGGAAGCCCGGCTGATCTGTTCAGAATTGTCTCCGGGTGATTACCGGATCACTTCATTGATGAGCCTTCCGACGGTCTGGTCGTGCGCC
>JAGODF010000411.1 GCA_017998375.1 Spirochaetota bacterium | reverse complement strand
CCTGGTGGTCTCGTCACCCGCCGACCTGGAGCGGGTGCCCGAAGCGGGAAAATACATCGCCGTCTCGCAGACCACCTTCGACCGCACCCTGTTTGAAACGATAATCGAAAAGCTGAAAGCGAAGCTGGGGGACCGCCTCCTGGTGTTCAACACCATCTGCGATTCAACGCACAACCGCCAGGACGATGTGACGGCCGCGCTCGCGCGCGGCATCGACGCTCTCGTGGTGGTCGGCGGAAAAAATTCCGCGAACACGCGGCGGCTGGCGGAGCTTGGCAGGGAGCGCGGCATCCGGACGTACCACGTGGAGACGGCCGAGGAGCTTTTGGAGTCCGGTTTCAGGAAGAACGACCACGTCTTCATCACCGCCGGGGCGTCTACGCCGGGATGGATCATCAACAACGTGCTTGAAAAGCTTTACACCATCCAGTACCGGCACGGCAACGCCGCGGTGCGCTTTTTCAAAGGGGTGCTCGAGTTTGCCGTGCGGACCAACATACTATCGGCGGCCGCCTCCTTCTTCATCACCGGGCTTTCCGCGGCATACGCGGGTTTCTCCCCGGACTACCGTCTCTCCGCGGCGGCGGCGCTCTACATCTTTTCCATGTATACCTTCAACAATTTCTTCACCATCCCGTTTCTCAAGGAGAGCAATCCGTACAAGTTCAGCCTCTACCACCGCCACCGTCACGCGCTTCTTGCCGCGGCCTCGATTCTCACGACGGTATCGGCGGCGCTCGTGGCGGGCTATCCTGTCCCCATCGCGGCCGTGTTCTATGTCTCGGTGTTCCTGGGGGTGATATACTCGACGCCGTTATTCAAGAGGCTGGTGCGGAGCGTCGATATCGGCGCGGTCACGCGGATCTACAACTCGAAGACCGTGGCGACAACCTTCGGCTGGGTGATACTCACTTCGGTGCTTCCGCTTCTCTCCGCCGGGGCGGGCCCGGCATCGATGGCGGCGATGACGCTTCTGGTGTTCGGATTCGTCTTTCTGCGGAACATTCTGCTGGACCTGATCGCGCTCCAGGGGGACCTCATCCTCGGGCGGGAGACGCTTCCCATTCTCGCGGGGACACGCGTGACGAAATGGCTGGCGACGGGTATCGCCCTGGCGTCACTGGCGGTCTTCGTGCCGCTTACACTCTGCTGCCATGAGGCCCCCTACCTGCTGATGGCCCTGCCCCACGCCTGCTACCTGGGGCTCCTGTTCTATCTCGTGCGGCTGGATTACCTGGCGGCGCTGAAGTACGAATTCCTCGTGGACCTGAACCTGGTGGTTTTCGTGGGTCTTTACTGGCTCTCCTCGTCGCTGTAGACGAGGAACTCCTTTTCCGCGACGAGGTCAGATTTGTGGACAATCGCGATCTTGTAGCGCCCTTCACGCAGGTCTTCGATGGTACCGCGTATCACCCTGTCCTCCTGCCGGACCTTTTCCATGAAGTGGGTAACCTCCACCCAGACCAGCTCTTTCTTCATGATGAAGACGCCGATATCCCTGGTCCCCGTAAATTCCTTGAACACAAAGGTCCATTCTCTTTTATCGCCCTCACGGAACTCCGGGACCCCGGCGATTTTCTTATACACGTCGTCGAAGGGGGCCTTGAATCCGAACTCACCCTCGAGCTTCTTGCAGCCCGGGGAGAGCATCAGCACCATACAGGTGAACAGAGCGATTTTCCAGTGTGATTTCATTCCGTGCCCTCTCATCGCGGGAGCGGTCCCGCGGGTTCATTCCACCTTGTACTGGTCGCGGTCGAGCTCGATCACGGTTCCCTTCCCGCCCTCGCCGTTCCTGCGCGCTCCCGCCCCATGGCGTTCCGGGTTCTCCCGGGGCCTCTCCGGCGCGGAGAGCGCGCGTATCAATGCCCGCACGACGAAGGACACGAAGGAGAAGATGATATAGCCAATGATGAAGATGAGGATGAAGCGGATCAGACCCGATATCATGCGCGCACCCCGGCGGAAGCGCGCAGGATCACGTCCTTCATTTCGCGCACCGCGCCGCCCAGCCCCAGGAACACCGCCCGGGAGATGATGGAGTGGCCGATATTCAGCTCCTCCAGGCCCGCCGCGGCGAGCACCGGCACCACGTTCACCGTGGTGAGTCCGTGCCCCGCGTTGACCCGGAGCCCCGCGTCCGCGGCAAGGCGCGCCGCCGCGAGGATGCGGTCGAGCTCCCTGTCGTGCGCGTCCGCCGCGGCGTTGCAGTAGCTGCCGGTGTGGATCTCGATAAACTCGGCCCCGGACTTTTTCGAGAGCTCCACCGTTTCCGGATCAGGTTCTATGAAGAGGGACACCAGGATTCCCTTTCCCCGGAAGCGTTCCACCGCGCGCGCGATGGCGTCGAAGTTCGCCTTCACGTTGAGCCCCCCTTCCGTGGTGAGCTCCTGCCGTTTTTCCGGGACCAGGGTCACCTGGTGGGGCACCACCTCCAGGGCGATGCGGATGATCTCCTCCGAGAGCGCCATCTCCAGGTTGTACTTGCCGCGCACTATTTCCTTCAGGAGACGCACGTCGCGGTCCTGGATGTGCCTCCGGTCCTCGCGCAGGTGCACCGTGATGCCGTCGGCACCGTTCTGCTCGCAGAGCACGGCACCGTGCAACGGATCGGGCTCACGGCCGCCGCGCGCCTGCCGCACGGTGGCGATATGATCTATGTTTACGCAGAGCTGTATCTCACCCATGGAAATGGAACTCCATCATCCTAATTCTTCACCACGCGTACCTGGATAAGCGAAGGCACCACCATGACCACGGCGCCGTCGCGACCGGCCTTGATGGACGCCCCCACTTTCAGGTGCGTCGTTACTTCCCCCTGGCCGTCCGCCAGCGTCGCGTTCAGCTTCGTAAAATCAACGTGGGCCTCGCAGTCCTCCGCGACGAGGACCGTATCCCGGCCTGGGGTCTTCACGTATACCTTCACTTTTTTCCTGGCCGCTTCGAAACGGTATCCTTCCCTCAGGTTCCGGCCGCCCACGGGAACCTCGAAGCGGCGCAGGTTTTCCATCTCGTACAGCGAATACTGCACGCGCACCGTCTGCGGGGCGGTGTCGATGCCGCGCAGGTCGGAGCGGTCGACGGCCGCCTCCCTGTCGAACTTCCCCGCCTCAACCCCGGCCGGCACCGGCTCGGTCTTCACGGAAT
>JAGODF010000072.1 GCA_017998375.1 Spirochaetota bacterium | reverse complement strand
TGGCACTCCACGTTGCCCTTCTCGTAGGGAATGTCCACCAGCACGCAGAACTCGTAGTCGATGATGTTCGAAGGCACCACGTCCTTCACGACCGTTTTCTCTATCCTCACCAGGTCCTTCTGGAGTCCCTTCACGATCAGGTACTTCCGCGCCGGGTTCTCCGACCTGTCTATCTCCTCCTTGGCCTTGATCACGTCCATGATCTTCGTTTCCGGCTGGAACATGCGCAGGTACCCCCGGTAGCCGCAGGATAGCGACACCACGGATAGGACACACAGGCTGATTATTATTTTATTCATGGGGCAACCTCGCATGGATTTCGGCGTATGTGGAATATTCTTCTCCCGGAATGCCGCTCCGGATGATACCGGATTTCCCGACTAGAGCAGATGGGCTCACCGAGACATGGCCCGGACTCCTCACTGGCATAATAGTCCTGATGGATAATCCTATTTTGTCAAATACTCTTTTCGCACCCCGGAAAAATTCATGCCGCCGGAATAATTTTCTTGTATTTGTCCACTTGCTATAGTATTATTTTTATACATTCCCGGGAATGAAAAGCGTTTGGCGCGTGTATCCCGTATCGTTACGCGGCTGCCGAACCGCCGGGGGGACAAATATACTAATAGGAGGAAGCTCATGGAATCAAGCGGCGGCAGCACAATGGGATCAATTCTTTATTTAATTATCGTAATCGCGATGATCGCCGGAATGTGGAAAGTTTTTGAAAAGGCCGGCAAACCTGGCTGGGCGGCAATCATCCCGATTTATAATATTTACGTTCTTCTTCAGATCTGCGGCAGGCCCTGGTGGTGGCTGATATTGTTCATCATCCCGATCGTGGGCCTGGTGATAGCGATCATCGTGATGCTGGACCTGGTCAAGAAATTCGGTCAGCCCGGCTGGCATGTCCTCGGCGCGATATTCCTGCCATTCATATACTTCCCCTGGCTGGGATTCGGTCCGGCGACGTATCGCGGATAAGCGCACCAACCACAGCGAGAAAGACGAAGGCGGCCGAACGGCCGCCTTCGCTGTTTCTGTATAGTGCTTTTTCGCTGAGTTCACTTGATTATGTTTATGTAAATTGCAACAAAAAGTTTCAATTTACATAAATAATTTACCGGAACGGCACATCATCATTCGTTTCATCCAACTCTGCAAATTGGAAGTCCGGCTTCTAATTTGCAAGGTGCCATAAATCCACTTCACCGCACCTTCTCCAGGGGCGTGTACTTCTCCATGAATACCTTCCGGCCGAAGCCGTCGAAGTCGATGGTGAGCTTCACGTTGTCGCCGGTGCCCTCTATCCGCGTCACGCGGCCGCTGCCGAACCGCGGGTGGAGCACCCGGTCGCGCACGCGGTAGGCGCTGTCGGACACGCTTTTTCTCTCAACGGCGGTGTCGTCATCGAGTGACGATTTCCCCTCGTCCACCTCGTCGAAACCGCCGTCCTCGTAGAACGGGACACGCCGGAAACCGTTCTGCGCCGGCTGCCTGCCCGTTCCGCCGCGGCCGAATCCGCCGCTCCCGAAGTCCAGCCTCCCGCCGGTGCCCGCCCCGTTCATGTAGGAGGTAGTCTCCAGCAGTTCCTCCGGTATCTCGAAGATGAAGCGCGACGGCTCCCGGTAGACGATATCGCCCCAGCGGCGACGTATCTCCGCGCTGGTGAGGAAGATCCGCTCCATGGAGCGCGTGATTCCCACGTAGCAGAGGCGGCGCTCCTCCTCGAGCCCTTCTTCCGTGTCGCTGGAGTTGATGTGCGGGAAGATCTCCTCCTCCATGCCGGTGAGGAACACCACGGGAAACTCCAGGCCCTTCGCGTTGTGCACCGTCATCAGCGTGACGGCGTTGTCGCGGTCCTTCTCCTCCTCGGGATCGTCCTCGGAAGTGAGGAGGGCGATATCCTGAAGGAACTGTTCCAGCCCGGCGTCGGGATTCATCTCGGCGTAGTCGAAGATGCCGTTCATCAGCTCCTCGATGTTTTCCACGCGCGAGCGGCTCTCCAGGCTCTTCTCCTCCTCAAGGCTCTTCACGTACCCGGTGGAGTCGAACACCGCCTTCACGAAATCGGCGAGGCTGATTTTCTTCGGGACGTCCTTCAGCCATCCGATGCCGTTCAGGATGATATCTCGGAAGGCGTCGATCCCCTTCGGCAGGGTGATATCGAGCTCCTTCGCCCTGACGATGATCTCCCATTCGGTGAGGTTGTGCGTGTACGCGGCGTCCTGCAGCTTCTCCAGCGTGGCCTTGCCGATACCGCGCGCCGGCGTGTTGATGACGCGCGCCATCGCCACGGCGTCGCCCGTGTTCACGATGAACCGGAGGTAGTAGAGCAGATCCTTGATCTCCTTCCGGTTGTAGAACTTGAGGCCCCCCACCACGCGGTAGGGAAGCTGCTCGCGCCGCAGCACGTCCTCGAAGACGCGGGACTGCGCGTTGGTGCGGTAGAAGATGGCGAAGTCCCTGTTGGAAAGGCTTTCGCGGCCCTTGAAGTTGCGGATCTTACCCACCACGAACTCTGCCTCTCCGTACTCGTTGGCGGCGCGGCAGTAGACCACGGGCTCCCCTTCGCCCTTGTAGGCGTGCAGGTTCTTCTCCTTGCGACGCGTGTTGTTCCGGATGACCGCCGTCGCCGCGTCGAGGATCTGCGACGTTGAGCGATAGTTCTCCTCCAGCACGATGACCCGCGCGTCCGGGAAGTCTTTCTCGAAGTCCAGGATGTTCCGGATGTCGGCGCCGCGCCAGGAATAGATCGACTGGTCGTCGTCCCCCACGACGCAGATGTTGCGGCCCGCTTTCGACAGGAGCATGCCCATGAGGTACTGCGCGTGGTTGGTGTCCTGGTACTCGTCGATCATGAAGTAACGCCAGCGGTGCTGGAGCTTTTCCAGCACGTCGGCGTTGTTCCGGAAGAGCTCCACGCATTTTATGAGGAGGTCGTTGAAATCGAGCGCGCGGTTGTTCGCCAGGACCTGGTGGTATTTATCGAAGAGGTCGGCGAAACTGAACGAGTAATAGTCCGGAAAGAGGAGGGAGATATCGCTCCCGTCCATGTACTCGGCCTTGTCCTTCACCTCGGAGATCTTCGACGCGATGGACGACGGCTTCACCGTCTTGGGATCGATGCGCATCTCCACCAGGAGATCTTTAACGACGGACTCCTGGTCGCCGGTGTCGTAGATGGAGAAGTTCCCCGGCACGCCGATGCGGTCTCCGTAGCGGCGCAGTATCCAGACCGCCGCCGAGTGGAAAGTCTTCACGAAGACGCCGCTCCCGGTCTCGCCTATGAGCCCCACCACGCGCTTCCGCATCTCCTCGCAGGCCTTGTTGGTGAAGGTCACTGCGAAGATGGAGTGCGGAGCCACCATCTTTTCCTTTATGAGGTACGCGATCCGGTGCGTGATGACGCGCGTCTTTCCGGAGCCGGCCCCCGCGAGGATGAGGAGAGGCCCATCGGTGTGAAGCACGGCCTCTTTCTGGTTTTCGTTCAGTTTTTCGAGCAAACGCATGGTGCACTATGGGCGGGACGCGAAATCTTCGTCCATAAATAATTTGGGATTATGTCGGATTTTTTGGAGCGCGGGTTTGAACGTACTATTGCATCATTCTTTGAAAGTAATTCCCCGGGCGTTGTACACCCAGCGGTGGAGACCGTACTCTGTAAGGACCGTTTTCAACAGGTCATGATACCGATCCAGATCCTCCTTGCCTGAAAACATGACCCTGAAGCAATCTCCTTCGGAATCGTATTCGGCTTTCAAGTTCCGGATATTGTATCTGACTACCTGTTCTATCGACGGCCCGTTCCCGCTGAATCCGTAATACCTGAATATCTCGATGAATGACACTTTCCCGTTCTTCTTTTCAATCTCAACGGGTATCTGTATTTCACGGACGTCGGGACGGTCGATAACTACAATACGGGGAGGATATGAATTGAACCCGCCGCTATGAAATTCCTTAGTGCCGCATGACAATACAATGAATACACCAATTGTAATACAACAGTATTTCACGATAAACTCATTGTGCTTTTGCTTGCTGATACCCGGCATCGTATTATAAAACTGCAATTGGTTTCAACCTGGCGGTATTACCAGATCACCCGAACGGAATATTTCCTGAAAATCGCATCTCCGGTGATCACGGGAATTTTCTCGACCAGGCATTGCGATATGATCAGGCGGTCGAAAGGATCGCCATGGTGAATCGGAAGGCTTTCGAGACCAAAAACATGCTCCGGGCTTATCTCAAGCAGGGTGATAGCGTTCAGCTGCAACTGTTCCAACAAAAAATTTGAAACCGGCCTTGGCACGTCCAGCTTGCCGATACACACTTTGATTGTTATTTCCCACAGGCTCGCTACGCTCAGCAACAGGCTGTTCTTCTCATCAAGAAATGCCTTTGCGGCCTTTTTGCCCAGTGCCCTGTTACCGGTTATGCTCCAGAGAAATGCGCTGGTATCCAGCAGTATTTTCACAGCAGGTAGTCCTTGAACTCATCCAGCGGCTCGTTGAAATCTTTCGCGAAACGGATCTTGCCTGCCGCCGTGCCAAGTTTTCGCTTAACGGAAGATTCTTCAATAACCATCAGCTTTACCAACGGCTTGCTTCCCCGAGCAATAATCACTTCCTCGCCCGCCAATGCGTTTCTGATGAGTCTTGACAGATGGGTCTTGGCCTCGTGAATTGTGACTTTTTTCATAAATTTATTTCCGCTATCACCATCATAGTAACTAGACTAACCTGGTTAGTCAAGTATTTATTTGCCATTACTACCCGATTTTGTTTTGACCCTGAGCAGAATGTGCTATATCATTGAACCCATGTTCCTCCTGAACACCACAACCGGCGCGCGGTATGAATGCACCCTTGAGGAATGGCACGGACTCCTCGGCCTGGCGGAAGAAAACGGCTGGGACCCGCTGGGGACGGTCCTCGACCTGGCGTTCCAGCTCTTCATCCACCCGGAGCCGAACTACCTCTTCGAGAGCGACCTCTTCGTGACACTGTACGTGCACAACTACTGCCTCGCCTGGAACGGCGACTACAGAAACCCGGAGCACCAGCTGGTTCGTGACGACGACTGCGCCGGCATGCTGGAGGCGCTTGTCTACGCGGACGCCGATCCCGCGTTCCTGGAGTTTATCGGTGAGGGAAGCTTCAGAGTATGTCCTTGATGTTAAACCGCAGCTTCCCATACTTCGTAGTGATGAAGTCCGCGATTTTTAAGATAGGAGCTTACATTAATAGGTGTAACGGACCTTCCACATGAAGATATCGTTGTCACGGTAGTAGTACATGAAGGAATCCTCGCTTCCGCTTATGTTCGCGTAGGCAAGCTCGACCGAGAGGCCGTTCTGGAAGTCCCATTCGACCCGGGGCCAGAAAATGTAGCCCCACTCCCGGGTCTCGTAGATCAACGTGAGCTTGATCTTCAGGTGGCTGTCGAGGTACGTGTCCTCGATCCTCGTGCTGATGAGCTTGCTCAGCATCGGCTCTTCCAGGTCTTTGTCGAAAAACAGTGACTGCGTCCATTCGAAGGTGAAAACGGTATCGCCCTCGTGCCCCTCGAAAACGCGGTTGAGGGGGATAAAATAATTGAATCCGGTGGAATATGAAAAATAGTGCGATTTTTTCACCGGCAGGGGAAGCGACACGCCGGCGATATCGTCGGGCAGCTCCTCGAGGCCGCGCTTGTCCGGCGAATAGGCCATCTCGCACTGCACCACGAACTTGTCGATGCTCGTTGACGCGTCGAAGCCCATCTTGTTGACGATAAAATACTCCGGCCTCACCGCGATGGCCACCGGCTCGTTCGGCGGAAACATCACAGATGAGGGCACCAGCACCGGTTCCTTGTCGGGACCATGATAGCCGCTCACCGACATATCGACCCCCTTCACGCTTCCGGAAAACCGCGCCCCGTAGGCCATGTTCCCGCCGTTCATCTCCATGCCGCCCCGGTCGTCCACCATGGCCTCGAGCGGCATGCCGGTCAGCCTGAGAAACCAGAAGTTGTCGTTCTCCGGGAGCGCCATGGGCACGTGCACAGGGACGTACACAACCTCCAGCACCCAGTTTCCGATATAGAACATGCCCGACGCCGCGGGCACACCCTGGTTCAGTTCGTCATCTTCCTTGAAAATGAATTCGCGCGCGTCAAAGGGATTGAAATAGGATGTGGGATTGAACGCGTCGGCGGTCCCCCAGGCGAAGATCTGGTTGCCCAGCCGCAGCCTGAATTTATCCGTGGAATAATGCAGGTACAGCTCGTTGAATGTAAGCTCAGACGCTTTCGTGGAAAGCCGCAGGTTTCTGCCAACTTCAGCCTTCTCCGAGTATACGTAATCCCTGCCGATATCTTCGCTCAGGAACGTTGTCATGAAATACGCGTTCGGCACGGCGTAGAGGTGGAGCCGGTCGGTGCCGTACTTGAGTTTCAGGCGGTTCCGGATCTCGACCTTTTTGTTCGCGTCGGAAGGGTCCTATTCCCTGTAGGTGTTGACCAGATGCGAGAGCACCGCCATTCCCTCGAGAGAGAATGCCGCTCCGCCCGGAGTATCCGTCGTGTGCGAGGAGCCCTCCTGGCTCCCGCCATCTCCGCCATTGTCCTCGCCGGACGAGTCTTCCTTGTCTTCACTTTCCGGTTGTTTATCGCCGACCGCGTCCTTCCTGGTTGTGATGCTGTCCGACTGGACGAGAGTTGCATCATTTTCACTATCACCTTGGACGACCGCGCTGTGCATCAGTGCATTCCCGTTCTCGGCCGCTGCCGCCGGCAGGCACCGCTGAAACACCGTACCCCCCGCGATGGAGGCGAGGAACAATGATGCTGCGAGAATTTTCGGCACGCTGGCTCCCATATCGCCGATTTTATTATAGAGCGGCAGGTTTCCTTACTTCGTGATTCCGCGCAGGAGGACTTCCCCCATGATGCGCGACAGCTCTTCGTCAGAGTATTCCTCCACTTTCATGGCAGGGATCTCGTGGATGCTCGAAAAAAACGTGATCATGGAGATGATAAACTGCTTGGCAAGAAGATCGTAATCCAGCTCCCGGAGCTTACCTTTCTTCACCTCACGATCCAGCTGTTCCCTGAATACGCTTTTGCTCAACGTGATAAAATACCCGATAAGCCGGTTGGTGTTTTTCGCCCCGAATTCGATGATATCGATATAATACAGCCTGTAGAGGTCAATGTTGCTGTCCACCGCCTTCTTGATCATGAGGATGATGTCGCTCATGTTGAACGGGAAGTCTCCCTGGATGGAACCGAATGAATTGATCAGAGTGGCGCCAATTGCCTCCGGATTGAATATCTCGCTGAAAATCTCTTCCTTGTTCTTGAAATAATTATAGATGTTGCCGAGGGACACCCCGGCCCGCTCGGCGATTTCACGGAGCCCCGTGCCCGCGTATCCTTTTTCAGAAAAAAGCGCTTTTGCCGCATCGATGATTTTTTGTTTTCTTTCTTCCATTTTTTGCTTGAACAAACGTTCGTTCAAGTCAATATATGGTTAATTCTACTGACTGTCAACTTAAATTCATTGGAATTGGCCTTATCAGCCGAATGAAATTTACCTGGGGGATGTTATGAACAACAAATTTCTATTCATCATGCTTGCCAGCACCGTATTCGCCGCCGGCATATCCACGGCTTCCTTTGCGCTCACCGGCCGGGAGATAATCGACAAGAGCGACGCCCTGCCCGATCCCAAAACGGCGGAGAGCAACGTCATCATGCTTATCAAGAAGGGCGGCAATGTCATGGAGAAGGAGTTCCGCCTCCTGAGCAAGGACTACGGCCCCAACGACCGCGCCCTCATATCGTTCACCAGGCCTACACAGATCAAGCTCCTCACACACACTTACAAGAACAAGGAAGACGACCAGTGGCTCCGCCTCACCAACGGCCGCGTCAAGCGTATCGCCCAGTCCGACAAGGACAAGTCATTCGTGAACTCGCATTTCTGGTACGAGGACCTCTCGTCCCGCGACAAGGACGACTACAACTACACTTACGCTGGCGACGCCAATGCCGCCGGTTTCGACTGTTACAAGGTCGATTCCGTCAGGAAATCGGCCGCGAAGGTCTACGAGAAAATAACCCTCTACGCCAGGAAATCTGACTGCTTCATCGTCAGGGTGGATTTTTACCGGAACGGCCGCATGCTGAAATACCTGGAGAACGGCGACATCAGGACCGTGAGCGGCATCCTCACTCCCTTCAAGGCGGTGATGACCATGGCGGACAATAGCGGGAGCACGGAGCTGAAAGTGCAGACAGTGCGTTACAACAACCCTGTGCCGGATTCCCAGCTGGTGAAGGAATCCCTGCGGTAGTTCCACAAAAACTGTTTTCCTTTTAACATCGATGAAAGGGGACCAGGATCAGATAAAGTCATCCTGAGCGTAGTCGAAGGATGATTGCTCAAATTGAAGTCATGGTTCGACTGCGCTCACCATGACTTCAATTGTTTCACCACCATCCTCCATCACCCTCAATTCACCGGCCTTCCCCGGAAAAACGCGTTCACAATTCTCGTCGTCAGCGCATCGGGCGATATCCTCGTGGCGAGCCAATGGAGCTTGTTCATCACTCCCGGCACTTTCTTGCCTTTTCCGGCGCGCAGTGCCCGGTATCCCGCCTTCGCGACATCGGCGGGCCGCATGGCCACCCTGAAGGCGACGCTTCCCACGGAGCCCCGGCGGTTGTCCCGCTCCACGCCGCACCCGGCGAGGAACGCCGTGTCCGTGGTGCCGGGACAGAGGCAGGTGACGGATATGTTGTACGGCGCAAGCTCCCGCGCCAGCGCGGTGCTGAACGCGGCCACGTAGTGTTTCGTCGCGGCGTAGGCTGCGAGGTGCGGCAGGGGCTGGAAGCTCGTGGTGGACGCTACGTTGAGGATCTTCCCGCCGCCGCGCTTTTTCATCATCCTCCCGAAGAGGGTGGTGAGCCCCGTGAGTGTCACCATGTTGAGATTGAGCATGCACCGGACCCGGTCGTAATCCTGGCCCAGGTGCTCCCCCATGATGCCGAACCCGGCGTTGTTGACCAGCACGTCGACACCGTATCCATGCGACTCGACCCAGTCGAACACCTGGCGCGCCGACTCCGGAAGGGAAAGGTCCTTCTGCAGAGTGACGATCTCCCCCGGCCCGTCGGCAAGCTCAGCCGCCAGGGATTCGAGCTCGTCCTGCACGAGGCTCACCGCTATCACCCTCGCGCCGTCCCGGTGAAAGAGCCGCGCGAACTCCCTGCCTATCCCGGCGCCTGCGCCGGTGACGAGGACCGTTTCCTGTTTCATTGTCATTTCGCGTCCCGGGGAATTTTCACCGGTACGGGTTTCGCCCCCCAGATTTCACTGGCATACTCGGCTATGGTCCTGTCGGAGGAGAACTTGCCCACGTTCGCCGAGTTCAGGATCGATTTCCGGAGCCAGCCCTTCCTGTCCAGGTACGCCCGGCCCACGCGCTCCTGGCAGGCGGCGTAGTCCGCGAAGTCCGCCATGAGCATGTACTGGTCGCCGTGCTTCAGGAGAAGGTCCGTGAGGGGCCGGAAGAGGTCCGCCTGCGACGGCGAGAAGAAACCGCCGCTGATCATGTCGACCACCCTGCGGAGGTCCGCGTTGGAATTGTAGTAGTCCCAGGGATTGTACCCTCCCAGCTTCCGGTTCACCACCTCGTCCGACTTCAGGCCGAAGATGAAGATATTATCGTCCCCCACCTCCTCCCCGATCTCGACATTGGCGCCGTCGAGGGTGCCTATCGTGAGCGCGCCGTTGAGGGCGAACTTCATGTTCCCCGTGCCCGACGCCTCGTACCCGGCGGTGGATATCTGCTCCGAAAGGTCCGCGGCGGGGATGATCTTCTCGGCGTTGGACACGCAGTAGTTCGCCAGGAACAGCACCTTGAGCCTGCCCGCCACGTCGCGGTCATCGTTCACCACGCCGGAAATAGAGTTTATCAGCTTGATGACCAGCTTGGAGATATAGTAGCCGGGCGCCGACTTCCCGGCGAAGATCACCGTGCGGGGCACGAAGTCCCCTCCCGGATTGTCCTTGATCCGGTTGTACAGGTGGATCACGTGCAGGGCGTTGAGGAACTGGCGCTTGTACTCGTGGAGCCGCTTTATCTGGCAGTCGAAGATCGAGTTGACGTCGATCCTGACGGCGTTTTTCCTCCACACGTATTCCGCGAGCCGCTCCTTGTTCTCTTTTTTCACGGCGTCCCAGCGGGCCTGGAAGTCGCGGTCGTCCGCCAGGGGAACGAGCTTTTTCATTTCGTAAAGGTCTTTCGCCCAGCCGTCCCCGATCTTCGAGGTGACCAGGGATGCGAGACCGGGATTGCAGAGTTTCAGCCAGCGGCGCTGGGTGATGCCGTTGGTCTTGTTGTTGAACTTCTTCGGCCAGTGCTCGTAGAAGTCGCGGAAGACGTTGTTCTTGATGATCTCCGAGTGGAGCGCCGCCACGCCGTTCACAGAATGGCTCCCCACGATGGCGAGGTTCGCCATCCGCACTTTTTTATCGGCCCCCTCCTCTATGATGGACATGCGGTGGAGGCGGTTCACGTCACCGGGATGCGCGGAGGCGATCTCCTCCAGAAAGCGCCTGTTGATCTCGTAGATGATCATCATGTGCCGGGGCAGGAGGTACTCCATGAGGCCCACGGACCACCTCTCCAGCGCCTCGGGAAGCACGGTGTGGTTCGTGTACCCGAATGTCTTCACGGTGATGTCCCAGGCCTCGTTCCAGCCGAGGCCTTCCACGTCCATGAGGAGGCGCATGAGCTCGGCGATGGCTATGGCCGGGTGCGTGTCGTTCAGCTGGATGGCGACCTTGTCGGGGAACGCGTCGAAGCTGTCGTGGGTCTTCCTGTAGCGGCGGATGATGTCCTGCAGCGTCGCCGAGACAAAGAAGTATTGCTGCTTCAGCCGCAGTTCCTTTCCCTTGAAGCCCTCGTCCTTCGGATAGAGCACCTTGGAAATGGTCTCCGTGTTGGACTGGTCCGCCACCGCCTTCTCGTAGTCCCCGGTGTTGAAGTATTCCAGGTTGAACTCCCGCGTGGACTTCGCCGACCAGAGGCGCATGTTGTTCACCGTGTTGTTCTTATACCCCGGCACCGGCGTATCGTACGCCATGGCCATCACCATGTCGGTGTCCACCCACTCGAAACAGAGCCTGCCTTTCTCGTCCTTGTACTGGCGCACCGAGCCGTGGAACCTCACCGGGTAGAGGTACTCCGGGCGCGCGAACTCCCAGGGGTTCCCGTAGCGCAGCCAGTTGTCCGGCGTCTCCATCTGGTAGCCGTCCACGATCTTCTGGAAGAATATCCCGAACTCATAACGGATGCCGTATCCATAGGCCGGAAGCTCCAGCGTGGCCATGGAGTCCAGGAAGCAGGCGGCCAGGCGGCCCAGGCCCCCGTTGCCGAGGCCCGCGTCCCACTCGGTTTCGCGTATCTCCTCGAGGTTGTAGCCGAGATCCTTGAGCGCCCCTGCGGTGTCGTCGTATAGGTCAAGGTTGATAAGGCTGTTGCCCAGGGCGCGGCCCATGAGGAATTCCAGCGACAGGTAGTAGACGCGCTTCGCGTCCTTCGCGTAATAGCTCTGCTGGGTCTCCACCCACCGCTCTATCATCCTGTCCCGCGCCAGAAGGGCCGCGCTGGTGAACAGGTCAAGGCCGGTGGCGGAGAACTCGTCCTTCGCGCAGGAGTACTCCAGGTGGTTCACGAACGACTTCTGCAGCGATTCCCTGTCCGTTCCCTGGAACTCGTTCGTCGACGGAGTGAGCTTTTTCTTTTTCTGTGCCATGTCGTCCTCCTGCGCGTCCTGTCCGGATGATATATTCCGCTCGGTGAAGGGTCAACCCGTTTTTCACGCAGACCTGACGCTCGCGGGTAATTCGCGTATAAATCGGCTTGACCGAATGGAAAAAATATCATACGATATATTGGATGATATTACATGCCAGCGAATTCCACACAACGGAGAGTCCTCAATGAACGACAACCTCAACCAGATAATGGCGTCGGGATACCCGCAGGGAAGCGGCGCGAGCGTGAAGTACGCGTTCACCTGCCATTCGTGCGGGGCGCAGGTCGTCACGCAGAATTCCTACTCCACGGGCATGGGGCAGAGCGCCCTGGGAAGCGTCCTGTCCAGCCAGGCCCAGTACGGACTCACGAGCATTTTTTATCGGATACCGGTGATTGGCCCGATACTCGGCTCCGTCATCAGCGGGATTGTGAGCAGGAAGATGAGCGAGCGCCAGGCGAGGAATTTCCAGCAGGGTATGGAGGAAGGCAAGCGGCAGGCCTTCGAGGAGGTGCGCGGTCAGTTCTCCCAGTGCTCGCGCTGCGGCGCCATGGTGTGCGCGTCCTGCGCATCCGGCGGGCTGTGCAGGACATGCAGCCAGGCCGCCGGCGCTGGCGGCCAGCAGGGAGCGCCCCAGGGCGGGAGCTCCGATCCTACGAAGATGTGGGAGTGATCGCGGCGCGTCCGAAGGCGCGATTGTTCAATCGCGCCTTCGGGATTCTTCAATGAGATCCCGAATCCTTCCTGCCATCGTAGACTATCCTGCCGCCGACGACTGTCATCAGCACATGGATGTCCTTGATGGATTCGCGCGCCACGGCGGTGGGATCGTCCGAGAGCAGCGTCATATCGGCCAGCTTGCCCGCCGTGATGGAGCCCTTCTCCTTCTCCATGAACTCGGCGTACGCCGAGCCCATCGTGTAGCAGTAGAGCGCCTCGCGCGGCGTGAAGCATTCCCGCGCGTTGAGGGGCCCGTCCCTGCCGTCCTTGCTCTTCCGCGTCACCGCGTAGTAGAGGGCGAGCATGGGGTGATAATCCACCTCCGCCGGCATGTCCGACCCGAACGACACGGGAACGCCCGCGGCGAACATGGAGCGGAACGGGTAGGCGGTCGCGGCCCGCTTCCTCCCGAGGAGCGTCTCGTCCTTGCGCGGATTGTTCAGCGTGAACGGCTGGACGCAGGCGATGACGCCCAGGCGCTTCATCCTCGGGATGTCGTCCGGCTTCACGATCTGCACGTGCTCCAGGCGGAAGCGGAGATCCTTCGTCCAGGGATGCCGCTGCTGCGCCTTCTCCACGGCGTTCAGCAGCTCGTGCACGGCGCGGTCACCTATCGCGTGGAACGATATCTGCCGCTTCTTCCGCGCCGCCTCCATGACGATTTCCTCCAGTTCCGCCGGCGTGTACCGGGGCGCTCCCGTGTTGCCCGGCTCGTCGGCGTACGCCTCGAAGAGCCAGCCGGTCCTGGTGGAGAAGGCGCCGTCGGCGAAATACTTGATGGGTCCCGGCCGTACCCAGAGGTCGTCCCCGCGGAAACGCGCGAGCAGGTTGAACAGGGTTTCCAGGAACGAACCTCCCTGCGACCAGCAGGAAAAGCGGCAGGTGAGCGCGCCCTCTCCCCGCAGGCGGTTCAGCAAGCGCACCGTGAACGGCTCCCAGGTGTTGTCCTGCACGGAGGTGATGCCGGCCCTTCTGAAGATATCCAGCGCCTTCGCCGCGAGTTTCCTGTGGGTGGAGGACGACAGGATCTGGCTGAGGTACTTCCCGTACACCGACTGGCCCATCGCCGTGTCGCGGAGCACGCCCGTCGGCTCGCCCTTCGCGTCGCGGACGATCTGCCCGCCGGGAGGATCGGGCGTTCCCTTCGTAATGTTGAGCGATGACAGCACCGCGCCGTTCACCCAGGCGGCGTGTCCCGAGTACTGCGTGAGAAAGACTGGGTTGCGCGGCGCCGCCGCGTCCAGCAGCGCGCGGTGCGGCTCCCGGCAGTGCGTGTAGTCCCACGAGTTCCCGGCGATGATCTCGCCCGGCACGGACTCCGCTGCCGCCTTCGCGACCAGCGCCGCGATCTCGCCGCACGATTTCTTCCAGAGGTTAAGCTCCGAGTAGTACGACGCGGCCATGATCGTGTGCGCGTGATTGTCGTTGAAGCCGGGAATGAGCGTCCTTCCTTTCAGGTCGATACGCACCGTGCCGGGGGAGGCGAGCTTCCCCGCCTCCTCGTCGCTCCCGATGAAGCGGATGCGCCCCTTTTCGGTCAGCACCGCGCGAGCAGACGGGAGCTTTTCATCCATGGTGATGATATTGCCGTTGTACAGGAGCAGCGGCGTGTCGCTTTCGGGATGCGCCCCGCCGGGCGAGAAGTATACGGCGACCGCCACGGTCAGGGCGATGACGACGCCCGAGATTCCGAGCAGGATGTTTTTCAGTGTTTTCATAGTAATTAATAATCCTTGTACATTCACCACGGCCTAAGGGGACTATATGGCGTCATGGTGAGCGGAGTCGAACCATGACGTTTCTGTGATAGGTCATCCTTCGACTTCGCTCAGGATGACACTATGCACCAGGTCCACACCATCACTACTCACAATTCAACACTGCCACCCCCACCCCGGCCCTCCCCCCTCGAGGGGGAGGGGGTTCGCGCTCACCACTCACCCTTCACCCGCACTCACATCACCACGCACCTGCCGCCGGCGCGGCATAGGCGGACCTCGGCGCCCACGCCGGGGTCTATCACCCTGATACCGGGATCGTTATCGTGCACCTCGCGGAGGAGGTGCCCCAGCTTGATGCCCGGCAGATGCCGGAG
>JAGODF010000071.1 GCA_017998375.1 Spirochaetota bacterium | reverse complement strand
CTCACGGAGAGAGAGCTGCCTGAGGTTTTTGCCATTGAGAAAGCGAGGATCGAGCAGGAGAACTTTAAGAGAACGGGTGTATATACCATTGGAATGAAGGGTCCCGGGGGTGGAATTATATTCTACGACAAAGGGAAATTTTCCGATGGATGGCGGTATTTAGAAGCGGCACCCACCGATCAGAGCGCCGGGGCTCCATGGGGCTGTGCCAACATAACTTTTCAAAACTACGACGGGAGGGAAGTGGGACAGGGGAAAAGAAACACGATCGCAATTGTCAGTAATGAGTGCGCCCGGCCAGGTACGGCCGCAAGACTCTGTGCCGATTATCGCGGTGGCGGTAAAAGCGATTGGTTTCTCCCTTCTTCAGTTGAGCTTTATTGGATGTATAAGAATTTGCACATGAACAATATCGGAAGCTTCACCAGTGACTTCTATTGGAGTTCATCGGAGCTTCTCCATGAAGTGGGTCCAATCACATGGTTTGTGGACTTCAGCGACGGGCAAACTGAATTCTACACCCTGAAGAGTTGGAGTTTCGTCAACAGGGGCTATACCTACAGGGTCCGCGCCACCCGGGCGTTTTAAGCGGGGGTATCCTCAGGTGTGTGTCGCATGACGTGAAAGGAGGCTGACGGGCCGGGGATTGGAGCGCGCGCCGTTACACCGTTTGCCGTTCCCCGGAATAACCGGACGGGCCAACGGGTAAACGCCGGAGGACCGAATCATCCCCCCTCAATCAATCCGGATCGAACACCTGCGCATATTCTCGCACGTATCCATCCCCATCATCACCTCGTTCTTCAATCTATACAATTTGGAATAACATATTCCCGCCGGTCATAACGTTGAAAATCCAGTCTTGACTCAAACAGGCATCGGCAGTACGCTGTGCCATTACCGATAAACAAATAAAACTCATCGATAGTGTGGGCGCTGGAGGAATAGCATGGAAGAGCAGGGCAATCAGTACGGGACCATTGTATCCTTATCAAAAAGAATGTTCCTTCTTACCGAAGGCATCGGCTACGGGGTGGTCGTTCCCATATCGGGCATACTCATTATCCTCATAACCGGTCTCTCCGTTCTGCAGGGGCTTGTGATATTCGGCATCATGATCGGGGTGGCGCTCGTCGGGTCCATTCCGTTCCTCATTTCGTACAAGCGCTTTCTCGGCCCCGTGATCGGGTATCTTAAAAACGGTTCCGCCGCCGGCGCGCATGGCGATGCTTTTATCGCGGCGCGGAAGAGATTTTACGGCTTCCCGCTCTTCCACCTGCTGAATACCGTCGCGCGCTGGGTTGTGCTGTTTCCCGTCGTCATTGTCGTGATGGGTTTCATGACGAACAACACCCATATGCAGAACCTTAACGTGTGGTCCCTGCTGGCGTTCGATATACTGCTGTGCGCCATCCTCTACTATTTCATTTCCGACATGTACGTGATGAAAATCGCCTCGCTGGGCGTTTTCCCCGCCGACCTGGAGGGGAAAACACGCATAAGCACCTCGCTGGCCTTTATCTCCATCGGGAGCTTCGCGATGGGGGTCATCCTCATGGTGCTCGTGGTGTTGAACATCTTTTACTCCAGCGTTGAAAAGTCGTATATAAACCAGATGAACAACGTCATCTCGATACTCGACAGGGACATCGAGAAATTCTACGGAGAGCGCACCGCCGACGCGAAGGTGTTGATAGAGAATCCGGTGGTCATCGATGCCGCGAAAAGAGGCCGGTATGACGACGTGCGGCGCCTCTTCAAATCGATGTTCGAACATTACGGTGTGTACGAAAACGTCTTCATATCCACGCCTCAGAAAGACTCCATGATCGTCGTTTCTCCGGTGCCCGGTTCCACCGGTCTGCGATACAGGGGGGCCGGGTACGCCGAAAACATCGACGCGACGCTGGAGGGTAAGTTCTTTTACAGCAAGGCGAACAAGTCACCGGTCACCGGCCTGCCGGTCGTCCTGCTCACCGCGCCCATAAAGGACGGCGATACCGTTATCGGCATACTGGGGCTTCCGTTCGAGCTGGGCAAATTCGCCACCGCCATGGTTTCGGAAACCAAAATCGGCGCAACCGGATATCCGTTCGTAACCGACGAGGACCTTAACACCACGGGACATCCCGATACATCCATGATACTGGAAAACCTGGAGCAATACAATTTCGGGCGGATCATGAAGGCGGGTAAAAGCGGCTCGGGTATCGACTATCTGTGGAAGGGCGAGCACAAGCTGATGTCGTTCGTTAAAAACGAGAAATATCAGTTCTACTCCGCGGCGACCATATATCTCTCCGATATCAACGCGAGCATCATCAGCGCCGAGATCTTCCTTTTTATGCTGATGCTTGGCTGTCTGCTCACCGTCGGGCTGGTCATGGTGTACTTCATTTCCGGCAAGCTCAGATCGCTCGGTGAAAACGAGAAACTGATCGAACGCCTCTCGACCGGCGACCTTACCAGGGACGCCGTGGTCACCTCGAACGACGAAATTGGAAGGATAAGCCAGCGACTTAAAACCTTCATCGATGAACTGCGCAAGGTCATCCGCAACATCCAGAACACCTCCAGCGAAATGGCCACCTCGGCCGAGGAGATGTCGAGCGCTTCGGTGTCCTTCTCCGACAACGCCCAGAGCCAGGCCGCCTCGGCGGAGGAGGTCACCGCGACCGTCGAGGAGGTGTCGGCCGGCGTGGAGAACGTGGCGCGGAATTCCCTCGAGCAGTTCGACAGGCTGAGCGGATTCATCGAACAGATGCAGAAGCTTTCCGCGAACATCAACGAGATGGGCGACAAGCTGAAGGAGACCCTCTCCATTTCGACCGAAATCGTCACCACGGCGAAAATGGGGGAGGAATCGCTCAACAACATGACCGCCAGCATGGGCCGCATCATCGACAGCTCCAACGAAATGACGGGCATCGTCGACATGATCAACGATATCTCCGAGCAGATAAACCTGCTTTCGCTCAACGCTGCCATCGAGGCGGCGCGTGCCGGCGACGCCGGGCGGGGGTTCGCCGTGGTCGCCGTGGAGGCGATACGGATGAAATATCGAAACTGGCCGACAAGACGGCCTCAAGCATCAAGGAGATCGACAAATACATCAGGAGCAACAACGAGGAGATAAGCCGCGGGAAGGCGAACATCACCTCCACGATCGAAACCATCAGCGCTATCATCACGGGGGTGGACAATATCGGCGGTATGATGCAGGTCCTCTCGGATTTCATGACCAAACAGCTCGATTCCAACGCCGTCGTAAACCGCGACGCGCTGGAGATGCGGAACCGCTCCGACGAGATGAAGGGCGCCACCGAGGAGCAGAAGACCGCCGTGACCGAAATAGTGAAATCGGTGTCGAACATCAACGAGCTCACCCAGGCCAACGCCTCCGGCGCCGAGGAGATAGCCGGGACCTCGGAGAGCCTCGCGTCGATGGCGGAGAACCTGAAAACGGCGGTGGATTTTTTCCGGATATAGGAGCAGGCTCAATTCCCCAGCCGGGTAACGCGTCCCTGGAAAGGATGCGCGGCGCGTCGTGCGGTTGATCATCCCCATCATTACCTCATTCTTCGAGTCGGCCAGGCGCCCGGGCACGGGGCTCGGTGCGATCGCGGAAACAAACACTTTCCCCAAAGCGCCTTGATAATCCTGCCGGGATCATTGTAGTGAAACGCGGTTCAAACCTCCGTACGATCAAGTCAAACCGGCCCCATGTCGTCGGAATCGGCGCCTGTGGGAACGCCGGTTGCAGCCTCCCAGGGCCGATATGGGGCACTCCGGCGCGGATGGCAAAAAAAAACCGGGAAGCGCGAAAAAGCGGTTGATTAATTTTACCGGTATTGTTTCCATTAGACAAGTCCAATGACTTGATGGAATCTTTGGATGGATAACTGATACCAGTCACTTCAGCGTGTGAGGACGCCCTTTGGCGGCCGCGCACCGTGTCACGATCTCCCTGCCCGCGACAGTCTCTCACCTTATATCATCAAGGAGGAGGTTTTATGATTGGGATAACTTCGTATGGAGGTTATATCCCGCGCTATCGACTGAGCAGAATGCTCATCGTCCAGAACATGGCCTGGTATTTCCCGGTGATAATGGCGGTCGCCGGCGGCGAAAAGGCCGTGGCCAACTGGGACGAGGACGCGGTGAGCATGGCGGTCGCCGCCGCGTACGATTGCATGAAGGGCAAGGACAGAAAGGCGCTGGACGGGGTCTATTTCGCCTCCACCACAATGCCCTTCGCCGACCGCATCAACGCGGGCATCGTCGCCGCCGCTCTCAATATGCGCGAGCAGGGCACGGTGAACGCCGATTTTTCGGCCTGCATGAAGTCGGGAACCACCGCCTCCATTTCGGCGCTGGACGCGATCAAGGCGGGGACCAGGGACAGCGTCCTCGTGGCGGCCGCCGACCAGCGTCGCACGAAGATGGCCACCATGCTCGAGATGTTCTACGGTGACGGGGCGGCAGCGCTGCTCTTCGGAAAGAGCGATGTGATCGCCGAGTTCAAGGGAAGCTATTCGATCAACTGCGACTTTGTCGACCACTACAAGGGCGCCGGTAAGGACTTCGATTACGCCTACGAGGAGAGATGGGTCAGGGACATCGGTTACGGCAAGATCATCCCCGAGGCTATAAGGGGATTCCTCGCGAAGTACGGCATGAAGGCCGCCGATTTTTCCAGGGTCATCTATCCCTGTTATTTCTCCGGAACCCACGCGGCGATAGCGCGCGAGCTGGGAATAGACAAGCAGAAGGTACAGGACAATCTGCACGCCATCTGCGGCGATACCGGCAGCGCCCACCCGCTGTTGCTCCTGGTCGCGGCGCTTGAAAAGGCGTCGCCCGGTGACAGGCTCCTGGTCGCCGGTTTCGGACAGGGATGCGACGTCATGGCGTTCGAGGTCACCGAGAATATCAAGAAGCTGGAGCCGCGCATGGGAGTGGCGGGCTCGCTTGCCAACAGGGTCGATCTTACGAATTTCCAGAAATATTCCAAGTTCAGGAACCTCATCACCGCCGACCTGGGCATACGCGGGGAGGCGAACCCCTCCACGGCGCTCACCGTCCTGTGGCGGAAACGCAAGATGCTGCTCGGGCTCGTGGGGGTGAAGTGCGCCAAATGCGGCACGCCCCAGTTCCCCTCATATCCGGTCTGCGTGAATCCCGACTGCTGGTCCGCCAACGATTTCGAGGACTACGAGTTCTCAGACAAGGCGGGCAAAGTCCTCATGTTCACCGGGGACATGCTTTCGGCGTCGGTGGACCCGCCCGCGGTGTACGGGCTTGTGCATTTTGAGGGGGGCGGCAGGAGCATGTTCGATTTCACGGACTGCGACCTCGCCCAGGTAAAGGTGGGCGCGAATACCAGGATGACGTTCCGGGTGCGGCAGGTCGATTCGACGCGCGGTTTCACGGGATACTTCTGGAAGGCGGTTCCGCAGGCGGAAGGAGGAGGTGCGTGATGGGAAACGGGATCAGGGACAAGGTCGCGATAATCGGCATGGGCTGTTCCAAATTCGGCGAGCGATGGGAAGACGGGCCGGAGGACCTCATGGTGGAGGCCTTTCAGGAGTGCATACAGGACGCGGGGATCGACAAGAAGGATATCCAGGCCGCATGGCTGGGCTCGTGTTTCGACGAGATCAGCATCGGCAAGAGCGCGGTGCCGGCGTCCATCGCCCTGCGTCTGCCCAACATCGCGGTCACGCGGGTGGAGAACTACTGCGCGAGCGGAACGGAGGCGTTCCGGGGCGCGGTGTACGCCGTTGCATCGGGAGCGTACGACTTCGCTCTGGCCATCGGCGTCGAAAAGCTCAAGGACATCGGCTACGGCGGTCTGCCCGAGTTCAGCTCGGCCATGGGGACCTTCAACCAGCTCTGGATGGCGAACTTCACCGCCCCCGGAGGGTTCGCGATGATGGCGACCAGCTATGCGGCGAAATACGGGCTCGATATCAACGAGATCAAGCGCGCCATGGCGCATATCTCCGTCAAGAGCCACGCCAACGGCGCGCTCAATCCGAAGGCGCACCTGCGGAAACCGGTTACCGAGGACCAGGTGATGTGCGCGCCGCACGTCGCCTATCCGCTGGGCCTGTTCGACTGCTGCGGGGTGAGCGACGGGTCGGCGTGCGCCATCGTAACGACGCCGGAGATAGCGAAAAGCCTGGGCAAAAAGGACATCGTTTCGGTGAAGGCCCTCCAGCTTTCACTGAGCAACGGGTCCGAGTTCGCCTACGACTGGGACGGGTCCTATTTCATCACCGCCACGAAGGCGAGCGCCGCGGCGTACGAGGAGGCGGGAATCAAGGAACCGCGCAAGGAGATCAGCATGATGGAGGTGCACGACTGCTTTTCCATCACCGAGCTCGTCACGATGGAGGACCTGCACATCTCCGAACGGGGCAAGGCGACCAGGGACGTCCTCGACGGCTTCTTCGACCTGGGTGCCGGCGGCGTTCCGTGCCAGGTGGACGGTGGGCTCAAGTGCTTCGGGCATCCAATAGGGGCGTCGGGGCTCAGGATGCTGTATGAAATGTACCTGCAGCTTCAGGGAAGGGCCGGAGAACGCCAGCTTGCCGATCCCCGGTTCGGACTCACGCACAACCTGGGGGGCTTTCCCTTCCTTAACGTGTGCAGCATCGCGATCGTGGGCAGGCTCGGCGCGTGAAAAGCGGAATATCGAGTAAGGAGGTCCGTTATGGCTGATGTATCAAAAGTCGGCATGGAGTTTGCCCCCATCGTATGGGAGGTTGAACGCGGCAAGATACGGGAGTTCGCGCTCGCTATCGGAGACACCAATCCGATTTACCACGACAGGGAGGAGGCGCGGAAGGCGGGCTACAGGGATTGTCCCGCGCCCCCGACCTTCCTGACGGTACCCATGCTGTGGAGCGGGAGCATGCCCGTGATGATCGACGCGCTGAAGATCAACTTCTTCATGGTGCTTCACGGCGAGGAGGAGTACGAGTACTATCAGGACATCTACCCCGGCGACGTGATCACCGGCACGCCCCGTGTGACGAAGATGGAAGAGAAGACGAGCAAATCAGGATCGAAGATGGACATGATCTCCGTGGAGGTCGTTTACACCAACCAGAAGAACGAGAGGGTCGCCCGGTCGCGCTCCCTGCTTGTCGAAAGAAAGTAGGAGGTATGCCATGAACGAGGAACGTTATTTCGAGGAGGTGCGGGTGGGCGACGCGATACCCGCGCTGGTCAAGGGCCCCATCCAGAAAGTACAGCTTGTCAGGTACGCGGGCGCGTCGGGAGACTTCAATCCGCTTCATACGGACGACGATTTCGCCAGGCAGGTGGGCCTTAAAAACGGAGTGATCGTCCACGGGATGTTCGTTATGGGCTGCGTGGGCCAGGCCATCGGGAATTGGATACCCATAAGACGTATGAAGCGGTTGAACGTGCGCTTCGCCGGCATGACCGACGCGGGGGCCACTCTCACCGTTACGGGTTCCGTTACCGACAGGCAGGTCCGTGACGGAGAGAACATCGTCACCTGCTCGGTCCTGGTAACGGACGAGAAAGGCGATGTGAAGCTCAGCGGAAGCTTTGACGCTGCGCTGCCGGGCGGAAAATAACAGGGGAGGTGCGGTAATGGCGAAAATTGATTTCACCGGGAAGACGGCAATCGTAACCGGGGCGGGCGCGGGCCTGGGAAGGTGTTACGCGCTGGAACTCGCCAGGCGCGGGGCCAGGGTCGTGGTGAACGACCTGGGCGGATCCAGGGACGGCATGGGATCGGATGATTCCGCGGCGAACAGGGTGGTTGCCGAAATCAAGGCGCTGGGCGGCGAGGCGATCGCGAACTACGACAGCGTGGCGACACGCGAGGGAGGCGAGAACATCGTGAACGCCGCCATCAGCGCGTTCGGCAGGGTCGATATCCTCATCAACAACGCGGGCATACTCAGGGACAAGACCTTCACCAAGATGGACGAGGAGAACTGGGACGCGGTGATGAACGTCCATCTGAAGGGCGCCTATTTCGTGACCAGGCCGGCCTTCGAGAACATGAAGTCGAACGGGTACGGGCGCATCGTGATGACCACGTCGGGCGCGGGTCTGTTCGGTAACTTCGGGCAGTCCAATTACGCCTCCGCGAAGATGGGCCTGGTCGGGCTTACGAACGTGCTCAAGATCGAGGGAGAAAAATACAACGTGAGGATAAATGTGCTTGCGCCCATCGCCGCTTCGCGTCTCACTCAGGACGTAATGCCCCCTGAATTCTTCGAAAAGATGAAGCCCGACTTCGTCGCGCCCGCGGTACTCTACATGTGCTCCGAACAGTGCACCGACTCGGGCATGATCATCAACGCCGCTCTGGGCTATTTCAGCCGCAGTGCGGTTTTGACCGGACCGGGGGCTATCCTGTCCGACGGGAAAAAAATCCCGACACCCGAAGAGGTGATGCAGAGCTGGGATAAAATTACCAGCCTCGACGCGCCGAAGTATTTCAAGATGCTGCCCGAAATGTTCGGCGAGCTCGGACCGGTACTCAAGTAAACCTTAGGGACGGCCGCGCGGCGGCGACGCGGCCCGGCCGTCCCGATACTACCATCGCGGAGAGCTACCGATGAAAACCTCACTCGAAAAGGCGAAGAGGGATCCTGAATCGACGAAGGCGAGGATACTCGCCGCGGCGAGGAAGGTGTACGGGGAATACGGCTTCCACGGGACCACCATGAGAATGATCGCCGCCGAGGTCGGCATCGATATCTCGACGCTCCACTATCACTGGGGCGAGAAAAAGGAGCTTTACGAGGCCGTCATCATCGACATCAACAACGACCTCGGCAAGACCTTCAGAAATGTCGAGAAGATCATTCACGGCCGTCCTCTCGAGGAGCGGCTTTCCATCGCGATAGACATGATGGTGGATTATCTGTTCAACCACCCCGAGGTCTCCGATCTCGTGCTCGCGCGCTACTTCGGCAGCGTCAGGAACGAAGAGCTCATGGACATCAAGGTTCCCGAATTCGCCACCGATATCGTCCGGTCCATGGGACTCAGGCAGGACAAGGAGAACATCGGAAAGTCCCTCGCGTCGGTCCTCATCATCATGAACTCGATCCACAGCTTTATCTCGGGCGAAGGCTATTTCGCGAAGATAGTGGGTAAGAACAGGGAGCAGTATATCGCGCTGGTCAAGGAGACCCTTAAGACCATTTTCACGAGCGCGTTCATGGGGAAAAAGGACATGTTTCAATAGCCGCGTGCCGCACGCCGCCGCGGAAAGCCCGCTGTCGCTGTGCCGCGGGGACGGGGGACGCTGCTCGGATTATTAATGTCTGGAGATGTCATCATGAGCGAATCATCGTCATTCACCGTCGAGAAAACGGGGCATGTCGCGTGGCTGGTGCTGAACAGGCCCGAGCGGCGCAACACCATGACGCTCGAATTCTTTCAGGAGATCAGGGTCGCGTTCGAGGAATTCGACGCGGACCCGGACGTCCGCGCTGTGGTAATACGCGCCCTGGGAAAAAGCTTCACCGCGGGTCTGGACCTCACGGCCGCGCAGGCCCTGCTCGGGGACGGCTCGTCGGCGTATCGGGACCGGCTGTACAGGAAAATCCTGGAACTCCAGGCGAGCATGACCGCGATTGAAAAATGCAGGAAGCCGGTCATCGCGGCTATTCACGGCCACTGTATCGGCGGGGGAGTGGATATGACCTGCGCGTGCGATATCAGGATCGCCGCGCGGGACGCGGTCTTCTCCATCCGCGAGACGCGACTCGGAATCATCGCGGACATCGGCACGCTGCAGCGTTTACCGCACATCGTGGGGCAGGGGTGGTTCAGGGAGCTCGCCCTCACCGGCAGAGACTGGACCGCGGAGGAAGCGCTCGGGATGGGATTCGTGACGCGCCTGTGCGCGGATCAGGAGGGGCTCCTCGCCGAAGCGCGCGCGCTCGCGGAGGAGCTCGCGGGACTGCCCCCGATCGCCGTGCAGGGGATCAAGGAGGTTGCCAATTACGGAAGGGACCACGGCGCGCCTCTGGGGCTGGAGTACGTGGCGCAGCGAAACGCCGCCGTGGTTCCGAACGAGGACATGCTGGAAGCGGTGGCCGCGTTCCTCGAAAAGCGCGCGCCGCGTTTCAAGGGACGTTGAGGAAAGACACCGGACCGCGGGAGAACGCCGCGGGCGGATCACAATCGAGGAGGTGAAAACCCGGAATACATCATCCACGTAGGAATTTTTTCAAGGCACGATCTGAACAAAAAGGAGGGCTGTATGTCATTCAACAGACCATGGCACAAATCCTATGCTTCAGGCGTTCCCGCGGAATTCCAACTGGAAAAGATCACCATGGCTGAAGCACTTACGAGGACCGCGGAGCGTTTTCCCGACCGGCTTGCCTTTATCTATATGGGGACGAAGATCACGTACCGGCAGCTGGAAAAAATGGTTAACCGGTTCACCAGGGCGCTCGTGGACCTGGGGGTTCGGGAGGGGGACAAGGTGGCGATGCTCCTACCGAACATTCCGCAGCTGATGATCGCGGACCACGCGGTCTACCGCGCGGGCGCGGTAACGGCCATGAACAATCCGCTCTACACGGAGCGCGAGCTTACGAATCAGCTCGCGGATTCGGACGCCACCGTGCTCGTTACGCTGGACCTTTTGCTCCCGCGCGCGCTCAAGATCAGGGGCGAGACGAGCATTAGGACCATTATCACCTGCCACATCAACGACTATCTCCCCTTTCCAAAGAAGCAGCTTTTCCCCTTCGTAAAAAAGGGGATGCACAGAAAGGTGGAGCCGCAAAGCGACGTATACGAATTCATGGATCTCATGGCGCGCTACCCGGATACTCCCGTGGAAAACAAGGCCGGCTGGGATGCGCTGGCGGCGCTCATCTACACCGGGGGAACCACCGGCGTCAGCAAGGGGGCGATGCTCACGCACGGGAACATCTCGTCCGTTGTGCAGGTGTTCTCCGCCTGGTTCCCCGACCTTAAAGGATCCCCGGAGAACCTCCTGGGTATATACCCGGTCTTCCATTCCGCCGGCTATTCGGTAAGCCAGAACCTTCCCATCTGGAACGGATGGTGCTGCACGCTGGTGCCCCGGCCGGATGCCGATGTCATAATCGATATGCTCGGGAAATTCAGACCGACATTCCTGCCGGGCGTACCCACCATATTCACCGCACTCCTCGCAAGGGAGAAGTTCAGGAAGATGGACCTGTCGTTCGTAAAGGGGTACTTCGGCGGAGCCGCGCCGCTTCCCGAGGACACGCTCAACCAGCTGCGGACGCTTCACGGGGCGATAATATACGACGTCTACGGCGCCACGGAGAACACGGCCTTCGCCACGACCACGCCATGGGGCGGCAAGGTGAAGATCGGCACGGTGGGAGTTCCTCTGCCCAATACCGACGTTAAGATCGTGGACCTTGAGTCGGGGACACGGGAGATGCCCCAGGGCGAGGCGGGCGAGGTATGCATCAAGGGCCCGCAGGTAATGAGCGGCTATTACAAGCGGCCCGAAGAAACGGCCCAGTCGCTGAAGGACGGATGGTTCTACACGGGCGACATCGGCTACTTCGACAGCGAGGGCTACCTTACCATCTCCGACCGCAAGAAGGACATGATCGTCGCCAGCGGATTCAACGTCTATCCAAAGGAGATCGACGAAACGCTGTTCGAGCACCCGGGCATTCTGGAGGCATGCTGTATCGGCGTGCCCGATCCGTACCGGGGGGAAACGGTGAAAGCGTTCGTGGTGACGAAGCCGGGCGTCACGCTGACGGAAGAGGAGGTTATCTCCTTCTGCAAGGGGAAACTGGCCGCTTACAAGGTCCCCACAAAGGTGGAATTCATCGGCGAGCTTCCCAAGAGCGCCATAGGCAAGATCATGCGCCGCACCCTCAGGGAGATGGACAGCAAAAAAAGAGAGGGGGCCGCATGAGCGCCATTGTGCCGGGTCTCAAAACGCTCGTGTTCGAGGAGCGCGAGCCGCGCATCGGCGTGGTGACCATGAACCGGGCCGAACAGCTCAACGCGATCAACCTGGAAATGCTGGGCGAATTCGAGGCGCTGTTCGAGGCCCTCTCCCGGGACGATACAATCAGGGTGCTCGTTATCACCGGCGCCGGGAGGGGTTTCTCGTCGGGGGCCGACCTGAACGACGCGGTCGTGTTCAGGGATTCACAGGCCTTCGCCGACCCCGAAAACTTCCTGAAGATCGTGCAGGAGCGCTACGCCTCGCTGATCCTGCGCATGAGAAGGATCCCACAGCCTGTAATAGCGGCCGTAAACGGACCGGCCGCCGGGGGCGGGTTCTCCATGGCGCTGGCCAGCGATGTCCGCTTCGCGAGCCCCGAGGCCTACTTTGTGGCCTCGTTTATCAACATCGGACTTTCCGGCGGGGAACTGGGCTGCTCCTACCTGCTGCCGCGCCTGGTGGGGCTTTCGCGCGCTTCCGAGATCCTTCTCACCGGAAGGAAGGTGCGCGCCGAAGAGGCGGAGCGCATGGGCCTCGTCACCAGGGTGGTGGCCGGTGACGGGCTGCTGGAAGAGTCGCTTGCCTGCGCGCGGGCGATGGCGGCAAAGAGCGCGGGCGGACTGAAGCTGACCAAGAGGGCGCTGGACGAAAACCTCGCCGCGCCCTCGCTTGAGAGCGCGATTAACATCGAGAACAGGAACCAGACCATCATGGTGTTTTCGGGCGAGTTCTTCAAGCTCATACGGTCATTTTACAAGGGGGAGGGCGCTCCCGGGGAGTAGGGCATGCGGCGCTATCTTGTGGATTTCCGTGATCTTCAATTCAACCTTTTCGAGTTTCTCGAGCTGGAACGGATGAACGCGTATCCGCGTTACCGGCAGTTCGATCGCGACGATTACGAAGAGGCCCTCTCTCTCGCCGGGAGGATCGCTGCGGAGTATGTGTTCCCGGCCAACGTGGCCGGCCATAGGGAGGGGTGCGGCTACGACCCGGTCTCCCGCTCGGTGAAGCTGCCGGGGGGATACCGGGAGGCCGCACGAGCGCTTCTGGAGGCCGGCTTCATGGGGATCTCGGACGATCCCGCGATAGGCGGAACCGGGATGCCGCTCGTCATGCAGGCATGCACCTGGGAGGTCTTCTGCGGCGCCGGGGGGGCGCTGATGCTCTTCCTCATGCTCGGGCACGGCGCCGCGCACATGATCCAGCGTTTCGGGACGGACGAGCAGAGGAAGTGCTACGTGGGCAGGCTGCTCTCGGGCGAATGGGGAGGTACCATGTGCCTGACCGAGCCTGAAGCGGGCTCCGATGTGGGCTCCCTGAAAACGAGGGCGGAGCCCGGGCCCGACGGAACATATCGCATAACGGGACAGAAGTGCTTCATCACCAACGGCGAGCAGGACATCACGGACCAGATCATCTATCCGGTCCTTGCCCGTGTGGAGGGCGATCCCCCGGGGACGAAGGGGATATCGCTGTTCATCGTCCCCAAGTTCCTTCCCGACGGGAACGGGAATCCGGGGGAACGCAACGACGTATGCTGCCTGGGAATTGAGGAAAAGATGGGAGCGCATGGCGCGGCCACCTGCTCCATGGCCTTCGGTGAGGAAGGACGCTGCACGGGTTTTCTCCTAGGAGAGCGGGGACGGGGCATGAACATCATGTTCCAGATGCTCAACGAGACGCGGCTGGAGGTGGGGATCATGGCGCTGGGTGGATCGGCGTGCGCCTTCCTTCAGGCCGTGGATTACGCGCGTACCCGCCTGCAGGGGCCGCATTTCAGCCGGATGTTCGATCCTTCCGCGCCCAGAGTGCCCATTATCGAACACCCGGATGTCATGAGGATGCTCCTGGGAATCAAAGCGTGCGTGGAAGCTGAACGCATGCTGTCGTATTACACGGCCATGCAGATCGACCTGCACGGCCTGCTCGAGGGCGAAGAGGCCCGGGAGGCCGGGGCCCTGGCCGATATCCTCATTCCGCTTGTAAAGGCGGGGAACACGGACAACGCCTGGAACATCATCTCCGAGGCCATCCAGGTTCACGGGGGGAACGGTTATTGCGAAGACTATCCGGTGGGACAGCTCGCCGTCGACTGCAGGGCGCTGGGAATCGTCGAAGGGACGAACGGCATCCAGTCCCTGGATCTTGTGATGAGAAAAATTCTTCTGAATCCGGACCATGAAAACTACCGCGTTTTAAAATCGCGAATGCGCCGGACGATCGGCGATGCGAAGGGAGTCGTTGACGATGTACACCTGCGGGAGCTGGAAAGAGGGATAGGCGCAATGGACGAAGCCGTTGCGCACATGAAACGGCTCATGGACGAGGGGCTGTTCCAGGCACTCCTGCTGAACGTCGATCCACTAAGGCGGGCGATGTTCGATCTCGTGCTCGCGTGGATGCATGTCTACGGTCTGAGGCTCACCCTGCCGAGGCTCGGTGCGGTATCGTCGGAGCTCCTGGAAGAAAACAGGGAAGCGGCGTTCTATTACGGTAAGGTCCGCGCCTCCGAATACTGGCTTGCGTCGGAGTTCACAAAGTATTTCGGGAAGATCGATGCCGTGCTCCGGAGCGGGGAGGTGGATCTGCTGCCGGGGAACGCGGCGTTCGCCTCGCTTCCCGGCGGGTGAGGACCGGGGGGTACGGTTCCACGGAGCGTAAT
>JAGODF010000070.1 GCA_017998375.1 Spirochaetota bacterium | reverse complement strand
TCGAACAATCGGCGGGGTTCCTGCGCATTCGCGGCGCGGCGAACCCGCTCGACGCGAGCGCCGTCCACCCTGAGAGCTACCACGTGGTGGAGCGCATGGCCGCGGACCTCGGCTGTTCCGTCGCCGACCTGGTGCGCGACGCCGCGCTCCGTGAAAAGATCGAACTGAAAAAATACGTCAGTAATACCGTGGGCATGCCCACGCTCCGCGACATCATGGAAGAGCTCGCGAAGCCCGGGCGCGATCCGCGGAAAGAGTTCGAGCTCTTCACCTTCCGCGACGGCGTGAACGAGATCGCGGACCTCGAAGCCGGCATGAAACTCCCGGGCGTGGTGACCAACGTCACCAACTTCGGCGCGTTCGTCGACATAGGCGTGCACCAGGACGGGCTGGTGCACGTGAGCGAGCTCGCCGACGACTTCGTAAGTGATCCCCATGCCGCGGTGAAGGTGAACCAGAAAGTGGAGGTGACGGTGCTGGAAGTGGACGCGGCGCGGAAGCGCATCGCGCTTTCCATGCGGAGCGATCCCTCGACGCCGCGCAGGCCGAAGAGAGAGGAACCTGCCGCCGGCAAGAAAGCTTTCAAGAAGGGGGATGATACAAGGGCGGCCACTCCCGCGCAGAAACGTCTCGCCGGGGGTGCGAAGCCCGCGGCGACGCCGAAATCATCCAGTCCATTCGCGGGACTTGCGGGCATTCTCGACAAGACCGGGAAGAAGAAGTAGGCGGACGCGCTCCGCCGCCACGGGACGGTGACATGCGTCCCGTATCCTTTTTCCTCTTGACACTGTACCAATCTCGCTGATACAAAAGAACCATTGGGATTACGCCATGCCACTCGCAAGAAAACAGAAGAAGCTGTTCACCTACGCAGATTACCTCCGATGGGACGACTCCATTCGGGTGGAATTGATCGGCGGCGAGGTATACGACATGACGCCGGCGCCTTCCCTTAAGCACCAGGAGCTATTAACGGAACTGGTCCTCATTTTCGGTAATTTCCTGAAAGGGAAAAAGTGCAGACTGTTTCCAGCCCCCTTCGATGTGCGCCTTCCGGATAAAGGCGCCGCTGACCGGGACATTACGACAGTCGTTCAGCCGGACATATCTATAATATGCGACCCGAAAAAGCTCGACCAGCGCGGCTGCCTGGGCGCGCCGGACATGGTCGTGGAAATACTGTCGCCCGAAACCGCGACGAAGGACATGCGCGAGAAGCTTGCCCTGTACGAAAAGCACGGCGTGAAGGAGTACTGGATCATCCACCCACTGGACAAAACGGTTTTGGTGTTCACCACGGGAAAAAACAGCGCGTACGGCAAACCCTCCACGTATTCTCCCCCGGACAAGGTGAAAGTGAAATCGCTGAAAGGGCTGGTCGTGGAACTATCGGCCCTTTTCCGCGAGTGATGAAGCGGGGGAAGCGCGCCAACGCGGCAACTGCCCCCGAAAGTTATTTAATCCGTCCGACCACCTTCGTCACGCTCTTGCGTATCGACGACTTCCAGTAGGTGATGGTTTTTTCATTTATATCGGCCGACCAATCCTTGATTGTCATGGCCTCATCGGAAAAATCGCTAAAATCCCTGTCCCGCTTGTCGGCCCGTGGCATGTCGATGATGGTATCGCCATTCCTGTTCACCACCTGTATGCCGGTAAAGGTATTCGCCTTGGCCGCCGGGAAGGAGCCTTCGGCCCGCCACGGTCCTTTCGTGTACGCGAAATCGAACGAGGCGATAATGACGGCGTCCACACCGGCCGCGGTGCAAAATTTCGCCAGGGTATCCTTCAGCGCGGCGTCCTTTTCGTTCACCCACAGGAGCGCCCCGCCGTCGACACTCATCATGAGGGGGAAGTCTTCAGCAGCGCGTGAGGCAGACCAATTCTTCAACGGGCCGTAGGAAACCGTTCTTGCGACCGCGCCCACAGGTCTGATCTCCCAGCCCAGTGCCGAGGAGAGGCGGCCGACCAGCTCTTCCTGCGCCATACCCAGGAGATAAAGCCCCCGGGGCCTGAAGGCCGCCATCATCTCGTCGCGCTTAAGCTTCGACTCTTTTGCCATGTCCACCAGGTGGAAAACCTCAAGCTGCCGTGGATTGTTCACAGTAATCATTGCCGGGCAGTAAAGACTCACAATGGCGGCTTTCTTCACGGCGCCGAATGAGTCTTTTTTCACCTGCAGGGCCGTTCCGCAGGTCGTGAGCAGGATTGAGAGAACGAAGAGTGCCAGCGAGGTTGATATTTTTTTCAACATAAAGGGAGCCTCCTTGAAAAATTAAATACAAACTACCCGTTATCACATAGTAGTATATTTACGGGACATGATGCAATCCCAGAGAGCGGTTCATTCAGACATGTCATCAAACAAATAAAGTCTTCTCAAGAAAAAAAACACCACTCATGCAACAAAAAAAGCCCCTTGACGGAGGCATTATATTCCATTAAATTATAGTATACAACCGTGATAAACCATTCGGTCAAAATTTTTATAGGAATAAATTCCAGCAACTGAAAGGTGATTTCTCATGAAACATATCGCGTGCAGTCTGGCCATGGCTTTTTTCATACTCAACTCGGGATGTGCCGACGATGATCCGGGAAAGAACGGCATGGATGGGGAAACGGGGTATATTCTGGTAATCCAGGACGGCGCCAACAATTACATTGGAACCACCGATTCAACCGTTGCAGACGATTCTCTTGCAGACACCAACTACGGAACTTCTCCGGCGCTATCTGTTGGCTACTCCGGTGTAGCCAACGCGAGGACCTTATTGAGATTCGACTGCGCGTCAGCGCTCCCTTCACCGGTTACCGTCACCAGGGCCTTTCTTAAAATTCGGGTTTCCGACACCAGCGGCCCCCTTGTAACGGCCACCCTGTCGGTGATTACGAAAACTTGGATCGAATCGCTGGTGACATGGAACACACCGGGAAGCGGGATCTGGGACACTACCGGCGGCGATTTCACCGATGCGATTCTTTCAGGGATCGAATTGCCCGGTAACACAAACATCACCCTCGAACTTCCTGCCGCTCTGGTCCAAAGCTGGTTTGACAATCACGCGGAAAATTTCGGTATGCTATTAAAATCGGACAACGAATCTGCCTCCGGCGGAATTGCAAATCTTCGTTCACGGGAATACAATACGACGCCCGCAGAACGTCCAGGGCTTATCGTGTACGCTATTATAGACTGAAAAAACATTCATCCGACAGCCCGACGCTGCCGCAATGCGTGGATCACATCAACTCCGCCGGCACCGTTATCAGAGCGGATGAGACGTACAAAATTCAACGCCTGAACGCGAGATACAGAAGTAGCGCGCCCGCGAGCGTCGTCAGTACCGCGATCGCGTAGACCGCGATTTCCGTCGCCCTGTCATGCGCCGGCGAGTCGATGTACGCGTGCGTTGGATTTCCCTTCTGGTAGGTAACCGCGACCTGCCTTCCGACCGGAAACGTTCCCCGGGAATAGCACATCACCCCCCGCGTGGTGAAGGTGTAGTCCCTGCCGTCGTTCGCCCTGAACGCGATCACCGGGTATTCACAGTACGCCCTGTTCCGGTAGTCGTTCTCCACGCCGCTGACCGTGCCCGTTGCCGGGAGCGAATTCTGCGCCCACCACCGTGCCTGCTCATCGAGGCTGCCGGGCGCTTTTGTCAGCATGAACAAGCCGAGTCCCGCAAGCACCACTCCCGCAACCAGCTTCCAGACGGATATCTTCCTCATCATTCCCGCTCCATCGGCCTAAATTTGGATAATTCACTGAAGGTCGGATATATTCCGCACCGGCACACATAATATTCAAGAGATAAAATCATATCGCAACACAGCGTTCCCATCAATAATATAAATTGGATGACTTCGCCGGCCTCAAAACCGGGAACAAACCCCAAAAAAAATCCGCTGCACGAAATATTCTTCTTGCCGTTACTACGTATACGTATTATATTTATACATATGAAATCAAAACTCCCGAAATTCGACACGCTGGACACCACAGGCTGCCCCTTCTATCTCCTCACCAGGGCATCGCTGGCCGTCACTGCCGTGCTCAGGAAAGCCTTTGGCGAAGCAGGCGTTGATCATGTGAAGCCGGCATACCTGGGCGTGCTCATGTGCCTCTGGAAGGAGGAGAGCATGGATGAAACGCTCGGGAAACTCGGCAGCCCCGGGGGCATGAAGATCGCCGATCTGGGGAAATGCGCGGGCCTGGAGCCGTCCACGATGACGGGGGTCCTCGACCGCATGGAGCGCGACGGGCTGGTGCGGCGGGAGGATGACCCGGCAGACCGCAGGGCGATGAGGATTCGCCTCACCGACGAAGGGTTGAAAATCAGGAAGTCGGTCGCGGCAGCGATGGACTCGGCGCTTGGCGAGGCGTTTGCCGGCATCGGCACCGGTGCACTTGACGGCATGAAGGATGTGTTGCGGAAGGTTCTCGTCACCACCGAGAGAGGAAACATCGAATAAGAGGGACGGGCAGCCGGTCATTCACCGGCACACCCGGATTACCAGCGATACCGGCAACACCGGTGAAAGGCACCATGATGAACGAAAAACATTACCGGAAACTCGAAAACCTGATGCACTCCGCGCCCATCGTGAACCTCGTGGGCGCGCGCGTCGCCATCGGCGAGGGCCGCGCCGAAATCACCCTGCCGGTCACAACGAAACTCTTCCACGCGGCGGGAGCGCTCCACGGGGCGATGTATTTCCTCGCGCTGGACAACGCCGCGTTCTTCGCTGTCAATTCCCTGGTCGAGGACGTATTCGTTCTGACTACGACGTTCAACACCTATCTCCTGCGTCCCGTGTCCGGAGGCGTAGCCCGGGCTGTCGGCCGGGTCGTGAACGCGTCGAAGAGCCAGTTCGTCGCCGAATCGATACTGTACGATACAGAGGAACGGGAGATCGCTCGCGGCAGCGGCATCTTTGTGAGGAGCAAAATCGCGCTGACGCCGGCAATCGGTTACGCATGACATGAAGGCGCGAAAGAGCTTTCTCGAAAAAGGCAGGGAATATCACCCCGGGGAGACATGACAATGGAAACCGCGCTGGAAAACATCACGCTGGGAAACGGGCTCACGTTCAAGTACGCCGATGTGACCGGGGGCACGTATATCGAATACAACGGCATCCGTCTGACTGAGATCGGCAGCGGGCTTGTCCGCGGGGAAATCGATATCAGGCCCGAGCTCCTCAATCCCAACAGGGTGCTTCACGGCGGCGTGTTCGGGACGCTCGCGGACACCGTGGCCATCTTCGGCTGCGTGTACGCCTACGAAGTGGCGAGCGTCACCACGATCGGCCTGAACGTGTCGTACCTTAAATCCGTGAAGTCCGGGACAATCACCGCGACCGCAAGGATGCTGTCACAGGGAAAGACCCTTTCTCACTGGCAGGTCGACATGAATGACGACGGGGGCCAGCTGCTCGCGGTGGCGTCGGTATCGTATTCGATCAAGCGCTGACACTGAAAGTTACAGCCCCACGTCCGCCACGGCCTTCACGCGTTCTACGAGCGTGCGATACAGTTTCTCCTCATCTTCGAATACAATGGCGATCGCGTCCCGCGGACAGAGCTCGGCGCATCGTCCGCACGCCTTGCAGTCGTTCGATGGAGATGCCTTCCCGTCGGCGAGCTTCATCTCCGCAGCGAAGCACTTCTCCACGCAGATGCCGCACCCGTCGCAGAGGGACGCATCGATCGAGATCGACACGCCAGGAAGTTTTTTATATGCGAGGTTGAGGTTCGGCCCGCGCTTCTTCATGTGGGAACGGAAGATGCAGCTCGTGTCGTCGCAAAAACAGATGAACATCAGCTTCGAGAACGGGCGGATGCCGAAGCCCACCGCGTCGATCCAGGTGTGGGCGACGCTCGCCACCAGTCCCGCGCGCGACGCCTTCTCCACGTGCGCCGCGGCCTCGGCCGGCGTGATGCGGCGCCCATGCGATGGATGTATCATCCGCGCCGCGGGGCCGAGGGCCATGCACCCGACGGAGGCGGGATATCCTTCCACCGGATGGAGCTTCCGACAGACGCACTCCTCCAGGAGGAAGATATCATCGATCTGCGAAAGCACGCGCGCGAGGAGCTCTCTCGGGATCGCGGCGCTCCCCGGCCGCGCCACCTCCACGTTGACGGGCACCGCGGTCACCTCGTTGTGGGGATACCGGAAGAACGGCGCGATGATCCATTTCAGGACCGGCACGGCGGAGAGCTTCTTCCCCCACTTGATGAGCGGGAGCGATGACCAGACCATGAAGAACGTCATCTTCCGGGGAAATCCGGTTTTAAACATGGCTTATCTTTCGATGACGCCCATCTTCAGCGGCAGCCACCAGGTGAAACCGAAGAGGATCGTTTTGATGACGATGTGCGCCAGGGAGAGGTTTCTACCCCTGCCGATCCCGTACGACATGATGATCTCAAGCGGATGGACCAGTCCCCAGACGACGAGCATCGCGATCCATGCAGTCCAGAGCCAGCCTTGGTAATTGATGAACAGTCCGGAGATTACAAAAGCCCAGCCGGCGAGCGACCCGGGCATGAGAACGCCCGTCCACAACAACCTGTTTCTCAGCATGCGATCCTCCCCGTGCATAATTGAGTTGATGTAAAACCATCCTGTCATTCCAGCCGATTCCCCGGCATTTCCAGCCGGGGTACACTGCGTGGAATGCCGGAATCAATGTTCTCCACTGCAATGGATTCCCGCATGCGCGGGAATGACATTAGATGAGTGGCAACTCCGATAATTTTCAACTACATTTTCACGAGATCACGCGAAACGCATGCTTCCAGCTGGTCGCCGATCAATGGGTTAGGTCATTTCCCGATGGCCCTGTTGAGATATTCATTCAGGGGCGCCATCAGGAAAAAATCTTCCAGGCAGCGGTCCAGGTAGCGCGGCGAGAGCACATCGCGGTCCGGGTAGCTCCTGAAGACGATGTAGTGCTTCCACTTGAGGTGCTCGATGGCCGGGTGGTCTTTGGGGAAGCCCTTGGGCGCCGTCTTCAGGCGCTCGTCGGAGAGGCCGCCGAAGCGCCGCGTGAACTTCTTATCGAGGATTATCTTCTCGAACGGTGCGGGCGCCTTCGCGATGGCCCTGCGGATCGCGAGAAGCTCCGGCGCGGGCGGCATGTAGATCCCGCCCGCCGTCATGCTGTTTCCGGGTTCCACGTGGAAGTAGTAGCCCGCGCCGGAGGTGCTCCGCCCGCCGCTTTTGATGAACGCGCCGAAATTCGTCTTGTAGGGTGATTTGTCCTTCGAGAAGCGCGCGTCGCGGAAGATTCTAAACAGGCAGTCCTTCTCCTCGACGCCGATGATCGAGCCGTCGAACTTGGCGATCTCGCCGATGAGGAAGCGCGTCACCTCCAGGATGTTGTCGCGCGCGGCCTCGTAGAGGGCGCGGTTTTTCTGGAACCAGGTCCTGTTGTTGTTCCTCGCGAGCTTCGAGAGGAAATCCAGTGTGGGTTTTTCTATTCGCATCTGCACATCCATTCATTTATTTAGTGTGATATCACTCCCTGGAAGTTTGACAACTTTTACGTGAAACCCTACACATGTAAATGGGGATCATTTTCCATTGGCGCATGGATTCCCGCCTGCGCGGGAATGACATAATGCCTTTCCATCCGAATCTCTGTGCCTCCGTGATTGCCGTTGCCGTTCTGACTTTATCCTTTCTCCGCGTTCCCCGCGTCTCCGCGTCTCCGCGTGAGACAATGACTTTGCCTTTCCCCTCCGTGCCTCTGTGCCTCTGTGGTTCCTTTTGTCTTTCTCCGCGGCTCCGCGTGAACTCAACACGTATTCACCCCGCGCGGTGATGATGTATCCGCGCCTTCCCCCGGAACGGCACCGTGAGTTGCATGAACAGTTTTACAATGGAATGATAGATGAGGAATACCATGTTCCTCGCGTCCCACGCCGGGCTCTTCATCCCCAGGTGCCTCAGGCCGAAGATCATCAGGTCCGCCACCTTCACCGGACAGCCCTTGATGCGCACGACCTTCTTCGCCTCCAGTTTTCCCGACACGCCGGCGCAGGTCCCGACGAACACCACCGTATCGTCCGGATGAATCACGTCACCCTGGTAGTAGCCCATCACCACGGCGCTCTTCCTCGCGCGCTTGAGGTTGCCCTCGTACTTCTTGTCCGCGGTGCCGAGCACTCCCTTGATGGAGCAGATGCATCCGCCATAGCAGATGTTCCCCGTGCTTTTGTTGGTGCCCTCGTAAAACCTGATCGGGGTATCGAGCTTCTGCAAATCCTGGAAGGGGGAGTCGACGCCCTTCATCCTCGCCGCGAGCTCCTCCCACGACACGTCGCCGGTGATGGTGATGTCGTTGATATCGAGCGAGCCGTAGCCGCGCGCCTTCGCCTCGGCGAGGTAGATCACCTTCTCCGGGTCGTAGTTCATGATCTTCGCCGCCACCACGTCGCAGGCGACCGGGTCGTTCGAAATGATGAGCGCGCCCAGGTGGTGCGGGTACGGGCTGGATTCGAAGCCGCGCCCCACCGTGATCGCGTCGGTCACCACCAGGTCCGGGTAGCCGGGCTCCAGCAGATCCACGATCTTCTCGTGGAGCCGGTCGTCGTGGTAGAGGAAGCGCTCCCTGTGCGTGAGGATGCCGATGTTGAGCTTCAGCGCGTTGGTGACGTCCACCACGATGTGGAACTTGAGCTTGGGCATCCAGATTTTATACTCGGCCTCGTAGAGCGATTTGGCCATGAGCATGGTCCTGTGCCATTTCGCGCGGGAGAGCGGCACCTCCCGCACCGCCTCCTCGTTGAAGTCGGCCAGGCGCACGCCGATGCGCTTCGCCATCTTCGCGATCCCGGAGTCGGCGAAGAACATGCGCGTGGGAAGTCCGATGCCCCCGGACTCGCCGACGGTGATATCATCCCCCGCGCCGTACGACTCGCGCAGGACCCGCACCATCGACTCTATCACCCTCGGTTCCGTGTAGGAATGATGGACGTACTCCTTGTTGGCCGTCACCACGTTGGGCTTGATGAGGATGCGCCCCCGGGGCCGCGCGCCGAGTTGCTCCATCGACTCACGGATGATGGAGGAGACCCTGTCCATGTCGTACTCGTCGCATTTCCGAAGGATGACTTTTCTTTCCATGATGCACCCCGCAAACTGCTTGAAATATTCCAGGCACCGGGGCAGAATCACTTCCCGGGTGCCAATTATATCATACCACACATCAGGGGCGGTGTAAATGCAAATATCCGTTTCCTGGGAAAATAGTGCGGGCCCGCGCGGAGCGGGCCCGGGAAATGCAGCTGACGCAAGGAAACACCAGGCAGGGGGGGTAAAAGGAATGGCGACAGGCGGAAGCGGCGGCACGAAGGGGAACAGGCGGTCCCCTGGATTCACCGCATTCATCATCACCGTCGTCGCGATGTCAGCGATTATCGGCCTGGCGATACTCGCCTACAGAAATCCCGCGGCAACGGGAAGGGTACAGCACACCATGGACACGTTCACCGGCATCGCAGCGGGGACCGTCTTCGTCTTCGCCGGGTTCTTCCTGCTGCGCGCGGGCTTCTCCTCCATGAACACGCGCCGCCTGATGGGCGACACGCCCCGCTCCACCATCCGCGCCATGGCCATGGGGCTCGTGGAAGTCTCCGGCATCGCCAGGGCCGCCGCGACGCTCGTGGCGCCGCTCACCGGGAAGAGGTCCGTCTACTACAAACTCACCTGCGAGCAGTACCAGTCCTCCGACAACGACTCCGGCTGGAAGGAGTTCCACTCCGACACGCGGCATGTCCGCTTCTCACTGAAAGACGCCACCGGGACGGCTACGGTGGCGCCCGACGGTGCCACCGTTCACGCCCCGATGACCGGCGTCCTCTACCAGAAGGACAGGTTCGTGCCGGGGCACGGCAGGGCGCTTCTGGACAGGCTGCTCGCCTGCGACGGCACCCGGAGCGTGGGGAGCGTCGGTGAATTCGGCGCGGTCCTTTCGCGGGAGGAACCGGCCATTATCGGCAGCGGCGACCGGCGCTACCGGGAGTACTGCATCGAGCCGGGACGGTATCTCTATGTCCTGGGGACCGCGACGCCGGGAAAAACCGGCGCGGTGCTCCGGAAGGGCCTGCCCGGTTCTGACTTCATCATCTCCGCTTACTCCGAGGGCTCCCTGACGGACACGATGGGCGTGGACACGATCCTCATTTTTGTTTTCAGCGCGATCACGTTCATCGCGGGAATTTCCATCCTGGCGTGGACCATCACGCGGGGGCCGCAATGATTTCACTTTACGATACATTTTTATCTTGCATAACGCCTTTAGACGGTATAGCCTGATAGAGAGGCGCGCCATGGGCAGGAAAGTCGAGATTTTTCACGGAAAGATCGCCTACACGGTGCCCCTCATTCTCCTGACGCTCGTGTCGACAGGCGTGTACATACTGGTTTTCTTCAACCCGGAGTGGGCGGTGCGGATAGACCGCCTCACCGGCGCCACGGCCCTCACGCTCATCGGAACGGTGATGACCCTCGTGGAGTTCAGGAGGATGTACAAGCACCGGCTCCTCTCGGACACTCCCGCGAGCACCGTGCGGGCCGCGGCCGCGGGCTTCGTCGAGGTGGGAGGCAGGGTGGTTCCCGTGCACACAGTCCGCTCGCCCCTGGCGGGCCTGAAGTGCGTCTACTGCGCCTGGACAATCGACCTGTACACAAGCGACGTGGACAGCGGCTACAGGTGGGACACGATCGACGGCGACGAGATCGTCCTGCCGTTTTTCGTGAAGGACGCCACGGGAAGGATCCACGTGCAGCCCATCGGCGCGAAGTTTGATATTTCCGCGAGCGTGACGTGGCATCATCCGAAGAAGTATTCTACTCATTACGATGCCGTACGGGGCATCTTTCTCCTCTGGAAGGAGGGACGGTCTCCCCGCGTGGACCCGGCGAAGATCGGCGTGCGAAGGGAAAGAAGCGCCCTTGACGAGGGATCGCCCGAACCCGGGGACCTGCGCTATCGTGAGTTCCTCCTCGAGCCCGGGGACCACGTATATGTCGCCGGCACCGTGGTGCCGGCGAAGAGCGCCCCGGGGGGAAGGGAAATCCGAAGGGGCGATTCCGAGAGAACCTTCATCATTTCGCGTTTCAACGAAAAGTTCATGAAAGAGACGCTGAAGGACTACACGCTCTTCCTGGGGCTGGGCATTTTTATGATGATCGTCGGGACCCTGGGGCTCGTGGCAACCGTCGCGAATTTACTGTAGCGCCGCACACGCGCGAAGAAGGAGGCACACGCAATGCTGACATCACTCCTCGGCCTATTCATCATCGGATTCGTCGTCGTGCTCTCTGTGGGGTACTTCGTCTCGGTCTACAACAGCCTGATCCGCGTAAAGCACAACATCGAGAAGGCGTGGAAGAACATCGACGTGCTGCTCAAGCAGCGGCGCGACGAACTGGTGAAGCTGATGGACACCGTGAAAGCGCACATGCGCTACGAGCAGAACCTGCTCCGCGAACTCACGAAGGCGCGCACCTCCTACGAGAGCGCCGGCACGGTAGCGCAGAAGGCAGAGGCGGACCGGCTGATGACGCGCGCCTTCAGGTCGCTCTTCGCCGTGGCGGAGAACTACCCGCAGATATCCGCGAGCCAGAGCTTCGACCACCTGGAGAAGCGCATCAGCGAGCTGGAGGACCAGATTTCAGACCGGCGTGAGTTCTACAACGACTCGGTCTACACCTACAACATGCGCATCGAGCAGATACCGTACTCCTTCATCGCGAGCATGCTGGGCTATCACCGGAAGGAGTACTTCAAGGTCGAGGAGGAGGAGAAGGCTGACGTGAAAATAGAGCTTTAATGGCCTTTTCGCGGAAAAAAATTTGCGCCCGGTATTTTCCCGTGATATTCTTGAGTGATATCATCCCAATCCCGATACCATGAACTTCTATCTGCTAATACCTGCCACGGCGTTCATCGTCGACATATGCCTGATGACGTACCTCATCGCCGCGAGCGACCGGCACCGCGCGACCCGGGCCTATCTTATCTTTTGCGCCGCGATCACCGTCTGGCAGGGATCCGAGTTCTTTCTCTGGTCGGCGCTCCCCGATCCCGCGATCCTTCTCATCCACAAGTTACTATCGCCCATCTACCTTTCCGTGGGCCTTCTGTTTCTGAACTTCATCCACGATTTCACCCAGACCCGGAAAGGGATGCTGTTCCGCGCGTTCATCTTCTTATGTATCCTGGGAGTCGGCATCGCCAACTTCACGGACCTTCTCATTCTCCCTGATGTAGCCCGATTCAGCTGGGGCACCACGCCGGTGCCCGGTGCGCTTTACGAACCCATCGTTCTCGTGACGATGGTATTCCCGATCCTCGTCGGCCTTTTCATACTGGTGCGCCATTACAGGAGAAGCGACGATTCCATCACGCGTCGCCAGTCGCTCCTGGTGTTCACCGGTTTCCTGCTCACAACTACTTCCGCCGCTTTCACCAATATAATCATTCCCATGTACATGGGAGACCTGAGCTTCCCGCGGCTCGCGTCCTCCCTCATGGCGATCCAGTCGGTGTTCATTTTCGTGTCGATAGTACGCTACCGCCTTTTCATGATCAACTTCGACAGGATCGCCTACAGCATGTACAATGCGATACAGGACGGCATCATCGTGCTGGACCGCCTGGGGATGATTTTCGAGATTAACGATACAGCCGCCGCGATCACGGGAGTTGACTGCGACACGGCGAAAGGCAAGCCCCTGGGAGATGTCGTCCCCGCCGCTCTTTCTTTTGACGGAAATAATGCGGACAGCGTGATAGAGATCGGTCCCGAGGGCGACCGCAGGACGATACTCCTATCCCACTCGCCCATCACCCACGGCAGGGAGGTCGCGGGAACGTTCATCATCATCAAGGACATCACCGCCATCAACCGCGCCGAGACGGAATCGCGCCTGTACCAGGAGCGCTTCACCCGCGCGTTCAACCTGAGCCCGGTCCCCATGGCCATCAACCGCGTGTCCGACACGGTGTACGTCGACGTCAACGAAAGCCAGTGCCGGGTCACCGGCTATACCAGGGAAGAGTATCTCGGCAGAACCGTGGAGGAGATAGGCGTCTTCGACAGCGCCCGGGAGTACCTGATGTACAGCCGGCGGCTTGCGCGCCACAAAAAGGTGTCCAACTTCGAGTGCCGTTTCCGCATGAAGAGCGGGGAGATCCGGTACGGCCTGCTCTCGGCGGAAATATTCCGGCTCGACGGCGTGGACTACGTCATCACCAGCGCCAACGACATCACCGACAGGCTCAAGATGGAGGCCGAGATGTCGAAAGCTTCCAAGCTCGAGTCACTGGGCGTATTCGCGGGCGGGATCGCGCACGATTTCAACAACCTGCTCACTGCTATCATCGGAAACATCTCCCTCGCGAAAATGTACGGCGCCGGCAACGAAAAAGCCGCTGAGGTCCTCCAGGAGGCGGAGCGTGCATCGTTCCGGGCGAAGGACCTGACGCAGCAGCTCCTCACATTCTCCAGGGGCGGAGCCCCGATCCGCAGGGTAATGCCGCTTGAAAGACTGCTCACGGACGCGGCGAATTTCGCCCTCCGGGGATCGCCGGTACGCTGCATGTTCGACATCGCCGGTGACCTCTGGCACGCCAACGTTGACGAGGGCCAGGTCACCCAGGTGTTCCACAACCTGGTGCTGAACGCACGTCAGTCGATGCCGGGAGGCGGTATCATCAGCATAGCCGCCGAGAACAGGGTGATAGAGGAAGGCGAGACCACCACCATGCGTCCCGGCAGGTACGTGCACATCAGCGTGCGCGATGAGGGAGAGGGAATTCCGGAAGACAACGTATCCAGAATTTTCGACCCGTTCTACACCACGAAGGAAAAGGGAACCGGGCTTGGGCTCACCATATCGTACTCCATTGTGCACAGGCACGAGGGGCACATCACCGTGGAATCGAAACCGGGCGCCGGCACGGTATTCCACGTCTTTCTTCCCGCGTCGGACGCCCCGGCGGAAAAAACCGCGGAGACCGTTGCGGCAAGGAGGCACGGACGCGGAAGGGTCCTGGTGGTGGATGACGAGGAGTTCGTCCTGAAAGTGGCCGGCGAGATGCTCTCCGGAATGGGGTATGACGTTGAAACGGCGATGACCGGCGACAGGGCGATAGAAATGTACGACAGATTCATGGAAGAAGGGAAACGGTTCATCTGCGTGATTATCGACCTGACCCTGCGGGGAAGCATGGGCGGACTCCAGATAATGGAGAGGCTGAAGTCGCTGGATCCGGACATCACGGCGATCGTATCGAGCGGCTATTCCAACGACCCGGTCATGGCCAACTTCAGGGAATACGGTTTCAGCGGCATCGTGCCAAAACCGTATTCCTACGACGAACTGGAACGGATCATAAATTCAGTGGTGAAACGACCGTGATCATCGCTCCTCGTCGCGGAGCATCCGCGCCACGTCGATGAAGAAGGCCGGCGAATCAAAGCCCGGCGTCGCGTCGTAGTTGATCCCGGTGTGCGTCAGGTCCGCAAAGTGGTTTATGATCATCCAGTGGTCCACGCCGAACTCGCTCGGGATGATTCCCATATTCACCCATGTGCCATCCCCCGACGTGTCATCAGGTGTCCAGAGGGCACTCTCCGAGGGAAC
>JAGODF010000069.1 GCA_017998375.1 Spirochaetota bacterium | reverse complement strand
GCCTCGCGCTCACCTTCTACATGGCGCGGCTCCATCCGGCCCTGCGCATGGAGAACGAAAAGAACCTGGACGGCACGCTCCGCCTCTTCCGTGACAGGCGCTATTCGATCTTCGCCGCGGTCAGCTTCCTCTTCGGCGGCGGCTTCGGCGTGATCATCACCTTCTTCCCGAACTTCGTCCGTTCGACCACGAACCTCACTTTCTCCGTCTTCTTCATCCCGTACTCGCGGTGCTGATCCTGATACGAGTAATGGCGCTGCGGACCATCGAGCGCGCCGAGAAGCGCCTTCTGCTGGTGTCGGTCTTCCTCGTCGGGGCGGTAATGAACTTCTTCATGAACATCATGGACACGCTCGCGGTGATGGTGCTGGTGAGCGTGATGTACGGAGTGACGCACGGCGTGCTCTACCCGGTGCTCAACGCCCACCTGGTGAACATTGTCCAGCCGGGCGACCGGGGGAAATCGAACGCGGTCTTCACGGCGCTTTTCAACGGCGGGATGATGGTCTTCGCCTTCGGCCTGGGTTACCTGATCGATTATATGGGCTCGTACCCCGCGGCGTTCAACGTCGCCGGCGCGGGCTTCATCATCGGGGCGGTGCTGGTGGCGCTGCCGGTTGCGTGGAGAAGGGAATAGCCACAGAGGCACGGAGGCACAGAGAAAAGGATATAAGGAATGGTTCACGTGGAGATCACTAAGAACGACAGCGTAAGTCATTCCCGCGCAGGAGGGAATCCATAATTATTCAGCATGATGTACAATTAAAAATGTCTACCACTCCGCAGTCCCCCGACTTCGCTCGGGATGACTTTCTTGTATAACTGAGTTGGATATCCAGTCATTGTCAGCTTTCCCCAATTACGAGAAGCGCACATCAACATTCGCGATTATGTATTGACATGCAAATGCCGTGCCGGTTCCATCTGCCGGAAAAGGAAGGCATGCCATGGATATCGCATTCAATCTCGACGACCATCTCCCCATCGAAACCAGCCGGTTCATCCTGCGAAAGCTCACGCTGGACGACGCCGGCGACATCTTCACCTACGGTTCCGACCCGGAGATGTCGCGCTTTGTGCCGTGGGATTACGCGAAATCCGTCGACGATATCGTCGTGTTCATCGAGGGGGCGCTGCGCAAGTACCGCGAGGGCGGCCCCTTCGATCTTGCCATCGTCGGCCGGGAGCAGGGGAGGGTGATAGGTGCGCTCGGCTACAATCACTGGGACCCCGTGAATCACTGGGCGGAGATGGGCTACGCGGTCGCGCGCGCATGGTGGGGCCGCGGCGTCACCGTCGAGGCGGCGACAGCGCTGCTCGGCCTCGGTTTCGGCCCGATGGGTCTCCACCGCGTCGAGGCGATGTGCATGCTGGAGAACGCGCGCTCCGAGCGGGTGATGCAGAAGCTGGGCATGGCCTTCGAGTGCGTGAAGCGCGGTCGCATGTACGCCAACGGCGCCCACCACGACGGGAAGATGTATTACATGCTTAACCCGGCTTTATTAAAGTAAACCACAGAGGCACAGAGACACAGAGACACAGAGGAAGATAGATGATGTAAAAGGCGATCTCACGCGGAGACGCGGAGACGCGGAGGGGAAAGAGATATAATTGCATGGTGTCATCGCGAGAGACCGAAGGGAGCGCGGCGAGCTCATGCCGTTAAAGATAATTATTCACATGCGGGGATTGCCACGGTCGCTGTCGCTTCCCCACAATGGCAATTGACCGTCATCTGTGTGTATCCGCGTGCATCTGTGGTTAAATGGTTTTGGTGTCGTTCTCCGCGATCCCCGCGGCTCCGCGTGAGACACAGCCGTTGCCTTTACCCTCCGTGCCTATGTGTCTCTGTGGTTCCAAAAGTTTTTTCCGGAAAAGGATATCATATGAAAAAAATCATCATACAGGTGTACGAGATACAGGACCCCCGCGAGGCGGAGGCGATGGCGGCGCTCGGCGTGGACCACGTGGGGAGCGTGATCCTCTCGGAGGCGGAGTGGAAGGTCCCGGCGGTGAAGGAGACCGTGGAGGCGGTGCGGAACGCCGGTGCGAAGAGCAGCATCATCCCCCTCTTCAACACTCCCGACGCGGTCTACCGGCTCCTCGACTATTACCGTCCGCACATCGTCCACTTCTGCGAGATGCTTCCTCCCGGCGAGGAGGGTCGCGCGGAGCGCGAGCGGCTGGTTATGCTGCAACACGGAGTGCGCGAGCGCTTTCCCGGCGTCGCGGTCATGCGTTCGGTCCCCATACCCGCGGCCGGCTCCGCGCACGCGTTTCCTGTGCTCGCCGTCGCGCGCGAGTTCGAGCCGGTGAGCGACTTCTTCCTCACCGACACGCTCATCACCAATCCAGCGGGCGCGGCACACGGCGACCAGCCGGTGGCGGGCTTCGTGGGCATCACGGGGATTACCTGCGACTGGGACGCGGCGGCGGAGCTCGTGCGCGGGAGCCGGGTCCCGGTGATACTCGCGGGCGGTCTCTCTCCGGAGAACGTCGCCGCCGGCATGCGGCAGGTCCGCCCGGCGGGCGTCGACACCTGCACCGCGACGAACGCAGTCGACTCGACGGGGAGGCCCGTCCGCTTCAGGAAGGACCCGGAAAAAGTACGCCGGTTCGTGGAGGAAGTGCGGCGGGCGGGATGATTTCCATTGGGAGGCGCGCAAGCGCTTGCGCGCTTTCTATGTCTCCGCCTGAAGTATCCGCACCACAGGGGCCGATTCTTCGCCGGTCTCGACGCGCAGATCCGCCAGGCGAAATTTTTCTTTCAGGTGCCTGATATTTTCCCTGCCGTGCCCCAGGTACTCCTCGCTGTTCTTCCGCGGGATGATGATCAGCGCCCCGGCGACGGGGCCGTCCGCGTTCGCGAGCGCCTCGCGTAGTATCAGATCCATCACGCAGCGCCTGCGCCTCGCCTTCACCAGGAATCCGAACGCGGGATGGTACGGGCCCGCCACGATGCTTTTCCCTGCGTCCTTCAGCGGATGCAGCCCCATCCGGATGACCGGCACCCCGCGTTCCCCGAAGATGCCGTACATCTCCGCGCAGATGTCGACCGCCTCCTCCAGCGTGAGCGGGACGTAACTGCCGGAACGGTACATCCGTTCCAGCTCCGTGCCGGCGAGCACCACCGCTGGAAAAATGCGCGCGCCCGCGGGACGGAGCGCCGCGGCCTCCCGCGCCGAGGCAAGGCAGGTCTCGCGGTCGTCGCGGGGAAGCCCTGCCATGAGCTGGAGGATTACGGATATCCCGGCGCTTTTAAGGATGTCCACCGCGAGGTAGACGTCCTCCGCCGTATGCCCGCGGCGCGCCGCTTCGAGGATCGCGTCCGAGAGCGACTCCACTCCCAGTTCCACGGTGACGACCCCGTGGCGCACAAGCAGTTCCGCCGTATCCATATCGATGAAATCGGGGCGCGTGGAGACGCGGATGCCCCGGACTCGGCCGTCGTCGAGGAAGGGCTTGAGCGCCGCGAGGTACGTTTCCTGTTCCGCCCGCGGCAGTCCGGTGAAGTTTCCCCCGAAAAAGGCGGCCTCGATCCTGGTGACCGATGGATCTATGTTTTTCAGGTACAACGCGACCTTATCGCCCGCCTCCGCGGGAGACGACGCGGTATCGGCCCCCCCCGAGGCGCGCTGATCGCAGAACACGCACCGACCGGGGCAACCGCGATTTGGGAGAAAGACCGGAATGGTTACCTGGGATTTCGCCATGGGGGCATCGTATCACCCGGGGCTGTTGTTGTCCATGAAGTTGTGCATCCGGGACCTAACGATTTTCGTGAGGGAGGGGCTTATGGAATCATGACGCCTCAGCAATAAAGGATTGACATTTATCAAATAAAAACATAATTTATTGAACAGTGGAACCTCGAAAACAACGATATCAACAGCCAGTTTGGTACATCTGTCTTGCACCGGGTGATGATGCCGGGTTCCCGAAATAAACAACAATCTGCAGCGGTGCTGTCGCACGGGAGAAAGTGATCTCCCGGCGCCGGGTGGGGCATGTTCCCGGAGCACGCATGTAAAATGGAGGTTTTCGAAATGGACAGACCGTGGTTTTCATCGTACGCACCAGGCATACCGCACACCATCGACATAAGGGAAGAGTTCATCACCGACATGCTCGCGAAGAGCGTGGCCGATTTTCCCGGAAATACGGCGCTCATCTTCCTCGACGCGAAGATCACGTACAAGAAGCTGGACGATATGGTCAACTCCTTCGCCAACGCGCTCATCGACATGGGCGTGAAGCCCGGCGACAAGGTGGCGATGCTCCTGCCGAACATGCCCCAGATCGTGATCGCTTCCTATGGCGCCTGGCGCGCCGGGGCGGTCGTGGTGATGAACAACCCGCTCTACACCGACACGGAGCTGGAGCACCAGCTGAACAATTCGGAATCGACGGTGCTGGTGACGCTCGACCTTCTCGCACCGCGTATGATCGCGCTGAAGCCGAAGACGCAGTTGAAAAAGATCGTGGTGGCGCACATCCGCGACCACCTCGGTTTCCCCAAGAAGCAGCTCCTTCCCATCGTCGCGAAGGACAAGCACAGGAACATACCGCCCACGCCGGATGTGCACGAGTGGTTTGACCTTCTGAAGAAGTATCCGCCGGCGAATCCCGGTATCCGCGTGCCGTTCGACAGCCTGGCGACCCTGCAGTACACGGGCGGCACCACCGGCGTCAGCAAAGGGGTGATGCTCACCCACGCAAACCTGTCAAGCAACCTGCAGCAGGTCAGGGCATGGTTCCCGGACATCAATCGCGGCGAATTCATCGAGATGGGCGCACTCCCCATTTTCCACTCGTTCGGCCTCACCGCGGTGATGAACCTGACGATCCTGATGGCGGGCATCAACGTCCTCATCCCGCGCCCCGAGCCGCTGACGCTCCTCCAGGCGATTCAGAAGCACAGGGTGAACTTCTTCCCCGCGGTTCCCACCATGTACGTGGGTATACTCAATCATCCCGACCTGAAGAACTACGACCTCTCTTCCATAAACGGGTGCTTTTCCGGCGCGGCGCCGCTGCCGGTGGAGGTGATAAAAGAATTCGAGGCGCTCGCGGGCGCGCAGATCTGCGAGGGGTACGGTCTCTCGGAAACGAGCCCCATCGTCTCCATGAATCCGTGGGGCGGCAAGGGCAAGCCCGGCTCCATAGGCCTTCCCTCGCCCAATACAGTGTTCAGGATAGTGGACCTGGTGGACGGGACGAAGGACATGCCCGCGGGCGAGCCGGGCGAGGTCATCATCCAGGGGCCGCAGGTCACGCAGGGGTATTACAAGATGCCGGAGGAGACCGCGAAGACCATCCGCGACGGGTGGCTCTACACCGGCGACATCGGCACCATGGACGAGGAGGGTTACTTCTACATCGTCGACCGCAAGAAGGACATGATCATCGCCGGCGGCTTCAATATTTACCCGCGTGATATCGACGAGGTGCTCTTCGAGCACCCGAAAATCCTCGAGGCCTGCGCCATCGGCATCCCCGATTCGTATCGCGGCGAGACCGTGAAGGCGTTCGTGGTGCTGAAGGAAGGCCAGCAGATGACCGAGGACGAGGTGAAGCAGTACTGCGCGGAGAAGCTCGCCAAGTACAAGGTGCCCACGCAGGTGGAGTTCATCGATTCCCTGCCCAAGAGCGGGGTGGGGAAGATCCTCCGCAAGGAGCTCCGGGCCATGGAGCTCGCGAAGATGCAGAAGTGAGTCCGCATGGGCGCCCCCGTTTCGGCTGCTGCCGGCAGGGGCGCCTTCCCATTATCCCGGCCCGGCCACCGGCCCGGATAGATATCGTCCTCCCTGAAAAAATTGTAAAAAATTTCCTTGAAAAATTAGCACTCCAGGGCCTAAGTGGCTACACTTGTGAGTGTCTTTAGTGCCGTATATCTCGATACGTTTCTTTTGGAGGTCAACGATGCCGACATACGAGTACGCATGCGATTCCTGCGGGCACCGTTTCGATGTGTTTCAGTCCATGAAGGACGAGCCTTTAAAGGAATGCGTCAAGTGCGGTAAGGAAGTGAGAAGGCTCATCGGATCCGGGGCGGGGATCATCTTCAAGGGTTCCGGCTTCTACGTGAACGATTACAAGAACAGCGGCGGATCGGGCACCTCGAAGCCGAAAAGCGAAAACGCCGCCTGCGCCTCCTGTCCCTCGGGAGGATCCTGCTCAAGCGCCGATTAAAGCTCCTTTTTCATCTGCTGCGCCCTTCTCTGGCGGTATACCGTCAGCAGGTATTTTTCTATCGTCAGGATCGATTTCGCCTGCATCACGTCATCCTTTATCTTGAAGCCCGCCAGTGAATCCGTGAAGGCCCGTATCTCGTCGGGGTGCCGGCACACGTCGGGTGGAAGGAGCAGGTACTCCACGTCCGGGATGAGGAGCTTTTTGCTGCGCCTGGGATAGAGTACGTCCCGGGCGCTGTATATCGGCACCACCATCTTGAGGTTGTTTTCCCGCAGGTCCTGTATCATCCTGTCGATGTCCGCGTTGTTTTCGGGGGTGAGCTCTATGTAGTCGGAGAGGGGAATCACCGGGTCCGCGCGGTCGGAGAGCTTTTCGTACACGCGCCGCGTCACCGGGGAGATTTCCCTTGCCTGTCCCGCGGCGCCGGCCCGGCGGCTTTCAGCGCTTTTCTTCCCGCCGCCGAAGAGCGATTTGAAGAAATTCAGTATCGCCCCGAAGAACGACCGCCTGTGCTTCCCGACGGCCTCCGCCTTTTCCATGTCCTTTTTTACCACCTGCTGGACTTTCTTCCCCTCGTAGTCCGCGATTATCGTCCTGATCTTTTCCAGCGTGTCCGGCACGGCGTTGAGCAGCTTCAACGCGCTCTCCTCGTTCGAAAGGAGCGTCCTGGCGGCGCGGACGAACAGGTCCATGCGGTTTTCCGTGGCCTGGCGTTCCTGGTACGCCATGAGGTTCAGCTTCTCGGGGCTGTAGATGACCTTCTGCGCCAGGTCGTTGATGTTCGCGAAGAAACGGGAGCCGTCGATGAAGCTGGTCACGCCGTCCTGGGTGTGCAGGATGACGCGCCCGGCCAGCAGGTTCTCCGGGGTTTTCCAGCGTTCCAGAAGCTCCGGCGTCACGTCGGGGAGCGTGGAGGTGATCTCGTCCGCGGTGCACGAGACGCTGTCGCGCACCAGCTTCACGATGTCGCTTCCCAGCGTAAGGGCGGGGTCGAGGATGCCGTCCACTTTCAGGAGGCAGCTCCGCAGCGACTTGAAGTTCTTCATCTCCACCAGGTCGTTTTCGGGGAGGCTGTTGCCCAGGTCATCCACGAAGATGTGGAGGATGTACTCCAGCTTCGTGTCGCGGTAGTCGCTGGTGTCGGGGCTGAGAATTCCGTACTTCTTCAGACGGCGCATCACAAGCTCCGAGTTCGCTGTCACCATCTCCTTCAGCTTCTTGAAGTTCAGGGTCTCCTTCACGCGCGGATAGTTCTGGGCGTGGAAGCAGTAGTCCTCGGCGTACTCGATGCGGTTCTTGTCGATGCGATAATTCTTGTAGGTGAAAAGCGTCTTCCCCAGTTCCATTTTCACGATGCGGGAAAGCTCGGCCTTGTTGACCGATTTCTTGAGTATGCGGGAGAGGTTGATGATTCTGAACTTCGCGATGAAGCTGATAAGCTTTTCGAGGGAACGGCGGTCCCGCACCTCCTGGAGATGGTTGAAATTCTGGTCGGAAAGCATCACCGTGTATTCCACGGTTTCCTTGACGTCGAGCTTCTTGGTCTCCTCTTCGAAGATGAAGTCGTAGGAGGTGATGGGTTTTACCATGTCCGGGTAGACGCGCAGCAGGTGCTCCACCAGGTACTCTATATTGCGGTTCCGCGCCGTGGTGTAGGGGATGTTGATGCTGCGCGAGTTTTGCAGGTGTTCCAGCGTCGCCAGCGGGGCCTCTCCGGAGGGAAGGGACTGGGTCTGCACCAGGTACATCTCGGTTAGGACGTCGACGATATACGGTTCCTTCTTCGATTTCTCGTCAAGGAAGTGGAACTGGATGGTCGGCGCGCCTGTGGGATCGGGTTTCATGGCGGTCACGAGTATACATCGGCCGTATCGCCTGTCAATATGAATTTGGGCGCAGGCCGCCGAAGGGAACCGGGATACCGGTTCCCTTCGGCGTTCGTACCGCTACATGCCGCGTTTCTACTCGCCGTCCGCTCGCACCCATTCGAAGGCGAGCTTCAGCACGTTGAGGAATGGTTCTATCGTCAGGATATCCGGGCTGTCCCACTTCTGGTGATAGAACTTCACCATCTGCTGGGGCACCTTGAAGGGGAGGAGCGTCGACGCCTTCAGGCCGAACTGGCTGAAGGAGCCGGCGTCGGTGCCTCCGCCGCCGAAGGGGAACGGCTCCACCTTGTGGGGCACGCCGGCGCGCGCCGCGGCCGCTGCGACGCTCTTCACCATTTCGGGATCGTTTTTCACGGTGCCGTTCACGTCCGACGTGAGGATGGTCACCGTCGGGTGCGTGACGGTCTCGAAATTCAGAAGGCGCGCGTCCAGGCGCTTCAGTTCGTTCACGTGCCGCTCCGCGTAACGGCGCGAGCCGCGGAGCCCCGCCTCCTCGCTGCCGAAGGAGATGAACCTGATTTCAGTCTCCTCCGGTATGTACTCGGGATGCCGCACCAGGAAGCGGCACATCGCCGTCGCCAGGGCGCTCGCCGACAGGTTGTCCGACGCGCCGGGAACAATGCCGCCGCCCCGGGTACCGCGATTGAAGAACGCGGCGAAGATGATGGAGGGGATGACAGGGTAGGCGAGGGCGAAGCGCCCCAGCGTACCGAGCTGTATCGTGCCGGGATTACCGGAAATAACGCCGACAAGCTGGATTATTGAGAAGACCAGCATGGCGATGAAACCGGCGAAGAGCGTGACCACGGCCACGTAGTAGCCGTACCCCAGGAAACGGAGCCAGGTCATTTCGTAGGCGCTGTCGTGATGGCCGCCGAGGATGAGGACGCGCTTTATGGTGCGGGTGCCGGGCTTCCGGAGCGTGCCGATCACATTGACCGAGGTTTTCTTCTTGAATATAGGCTCCGCGAATTCGTAGTAGAGGACAAACTGGAAGATTCCCGTGAGCGCCGTCAGCAGGGTGAGCACGAAGGCCGCGCCCGCGCTGAGCCACGAGGGCAGCCACTCGAAACGCCCGATGCCGATGTTCAGAAGCGCGGCGATGAGCACCAGCGCCGCGCCTATGGGGAGCCACCCCAGGAACGAGCCCGGCGACACGGTGAAATCCTCCGACGTGACGTTGCCGGCGCCGAGGTGCGATTCCAGCTCCTTCTTGATGATCATCGCCCGTGCGCGTTCCTGGGAGCTTCCCGGAAGCCCGGGGCCCACCTCCGCGCAAATCTTTTTAACAAGATCGAGTGCGTAATGGGCGTCGGTGCTTGTAATTATGGCCGCCATGGATGTCCTCCGGAAATCAGGGTGAGCGACTGCTCAATTTCAGCAACTATAGAACATACGATGTGTATGTCAATATGTTTTTATCAGAGGAATTAAAGGAGAAAAGGGTAGGAGGTGGCCGATATATTGTCACAGATTGACCAGTATCGGGCTGATATATGCGAATAAAAAGTCTTGCCGGTCTGTATTACTCTTGACATAGAGTGATTGCTCATTCAGTATATCATCTTACTTGGTACCCGTGGCCAGTGCAGGAGGATAGTACCATGCTGGAGCCATGCGGGGCGATATTCACACACGGAGAGTACTATGAAGCGGATAGCGATAAGTATCATCCTCGTTGCCTTGTGCGTGCCGGTCGTGTTCGCGCTGCCGGATTTTGGAAACGTCGGACTGAACGGACTGACCGAGGCGCAGAAACAGCAGCTCGCGGCGGGCAAGATAGTGTTCGCCACCGTGGGCTCGATAGCGAAATCGGACAGCGAGCTCATCTACGCGGCGATTGTGTTCAACCGGCCGGTGGAGGAGACCTGGAAGCTCATATCCAGGACGGAGGACCAGAACAAGTACCTCAGCAGCATCGACGACCTGAAGATAATCCGCAAGGGCGGTCCCACCGACAACATCGAGTTTTCCGTGTCGGCGGGCCCGTTCACGAAGACCTACCGCGTGATACACCGCTTCAGTCCGGAAAAGAAGGGCTTCGAGTGGGGCCTGGACCCGACGTTCGACAACGACCTCCAGAAGCTCACCGGCTTCTGGCGCTTCTACGATTTCGGCGACGGGAGGACGCTGGCGCGCTACGGCAGCAACGTCTCGATACGCGGCGTCCCCGGCTGGGTGGAGTCGCTCTTCAAGAAGAAGGGGATCACCGAGGCGCTGGGACAGGTGAAGCAGTACGTGGACTCGGGCGGGACGTGGAGGTGCAGGCGTTAGACGCGCGGGGAGGGCGCGGATGGAAGTTCGCGCCTTCCTGCCCCGCTATTCTTTTTTCCCGGCGATTGTTCCCACCCTGGCAACCACCTCCGCGCGCGGCACGGCCTCCTGCGAACCGGTGGCCATATCCTTCACCGCGCACACGCCCTTCGCGAGCTCGTCTTCACCGATAACTATCACCACGCGGGCGCCCTCGCGGTCAGCGCGCTTGAACTGCGACTTGAAGCCTTTCGCCTCCGGCTCCAGGTCTGCCGAGAGCCCCGCGGCCCGGAGCTCCGCGGCAAGCGCGCGCGCTTCCGCGAACGCGCCCGCGCCGGAATGCACAATGTACGCGTCGAGGCCCGCGCGCGGCAGTTCCTTTTCTTCCAGCAGCAGTATCATCCGCTCAATCCCGGCGGCGAATCCCACGGCCGGCGTGGGCTTCCCGCCGAAGGTTTCCACAAGGCCGTCGTAGCGCCCGCCCGCGGCGAAGGCGTTCTGCCCCGCGTCGCCGGTGACGAACTCGAAGGTGGTGCGGGTGTAGTAGTCGAGGCCGCGCACCAGGAGCGGCTCCTCGGTGAAGGAAACACCTCCATCATCTAAATAATTTTTTAAAGATGTGTGATGCTCCGCGCAGCCGGCGCAGAGGAACTTCGTGATGACCGGCGCGTCCTTCTTCAGCGCGATGCACGACTCCACCTTGCAGTCCAGCAGGCGGAGCGGATTTTTCTCCAGGCGGCGCCGGCAATCCTCGCATAGCTTCTCCTGCCGGGATGTGTAGTAGTCGCGGAGCTCCTTCATGAACGACGGGCGGCACTCGGGACATCCGATGGAGTTGACGAGCAGACGGTAATTCTCGATGCCCACCTTCTTTGCGATGGAGTCCATGAGCGCGATCGATTCGTAATCGGTGTAGGGGTCGGCGCTGCCGAAGAACTCCGCGCCGAACTGGTTGAACTGGCGGAGGCGCCCCTTCTGCGGGCGCTCGGCGCGGAACATGGGCCCGACGTAGAAGAGCCTGCAGGAGGAGAGCCGGTTGTAGTCGCCGTTCTCCACGTAGGCGCGCACCACCGAGGCGGTCCCCTCGGGCCGGAGCGTGAGGCTCCGCCCCCCCCGGTCCTCGAAGGTGAACATCTCCTTCGAGACGATATCGGTCTCGTCGCCGAGGCCGCGGGCGAAGACCTCGGTGAACTCCATGACGGGGACGATGATCTCCCGGCAGTTGAAGAGCCGGAACGCCTCGCGCGCCGCTGCCGTCACGTGGTTCCAGCGGTCTATTTTGTCGGGGAAGATGTCCTCCACTCCCGGGGGCTTCTGTATCATGGCGGCGCTCCTTGGCGGTGTTCTGTGCGTGAAAGCGCGCAAACGCTTGCGCGCTTTCACGCCTCACGATACGAAGGGGCGGATTTTTATCAAGAGATTATTTGCGGTAAAATCCCTCTCCCGCCGAAGGAGGGGAGAAGGTTCGCGAGCGCCGAGCGATGCGCTGGTGAGGGTTGATTATCACGCCCAGTTCTCAATGCGCAATCCCTCAATGCGGGAAAATTCTTTCAGGTTGTTCGTGACCAGTACAAGATTTCGGGAAAGGGCATGCGATGCTATTAGAACGTCCAGGGGGCCGATAGGAGTTCCCTTCTTTTCAAGCATGGCCCTGATTTTCCCGTATCCAGCGGCGTCTTTCTCGTCGTATTTCAGGATGTCGAATATCGACAGGAACTCGATCAGCGCCACCCTGTTCTTTTCAGGGAAAGCGCTTTTTTCGGCGCCGTATTCCAGCTCGGCCACGGTGATCGCTGAAACGTGGATTCCCTGCCGTGTCTTCTTTTTCAGGGTATGAAGAACGCCGGCGGGCTTCTTTTTTATGGCATATATGCAGATATCAGTATCCAGCAGATACATCACATGGATTCCCTTTCCCGCTGTGTACCCTGGTCCCGTTCCCCGGACATGAAGTCTTCCGTGAATGAGTTCAGCCCGTGCATGAACACCTCCCAGGACTTGTTGCGGGGTACCAGGATCACTGCGTCGCCCACCTTCTGGATGAACACGTCTTTCCCGGAAAACTGGAATTCTTTTGGGAGCCTCACCGCCTGGCTCCTGCCGTTTATGAAAAGTTTCGCTGTGTGCATGGTGGTCACCTCTTCTGAATAATATATATCGTGATATATATTACGTCAATGGAAAAATCGGTAGTATGTGTTTTCCGGGCGACGAGCATTATTTCCTCCCGTTTTCCCGCATCCCGGTGTAAGAAGGGGGAGGTGGGGAATTTTATCAAGAGATTATTTTACCGCTCCATGATGGATTCTTTTCTTCAGATTTCTGAAGGACGCATTGTCCTGGCGCACGGGATATCGTTTATTGCCTACGAACACGTATCGAATCTTTCCCTCGTCCATCATCTGGTGGATCCTCTGCCGGGACACGGAAAGGATCTTTGCCACGTCATCCACGTCAACCAGGTCCGCCGCGACGACCCGCCTGGAATCCTGGCGGGCCTTTTCCCGTGCCAGGGTGGAGTTTATAGTTCTTTCCGATTTGATGGAATAAATGCCCTCCCCGCAGGTTTTACAGAAATGACCGTCAAGATGGGCTATTGAGATCGGCTCGTATCCCGGATTCCGGTACGTTTCCGTGACGTTACGCCTGCGCTCCATGGAGCCCTTCGATCCGCATGCGGGGCAGTCGGTCCATTTTTTCTCTCTCATTTCATTTCTCCTTGAATGAGATGACGACAGTCTCTTCGTCCAGTATCTGCAATTTGACATATGCCGTTTTCGCGCCTATCGCCGTATGATACACGTCCTGCCACAGCGCTGAATCGAATAGCGTCGTCATCGACTTGTAGAAGCTTGCGTTGTCGAGACCGGTTACGCATTCGAGAATGCCTTCATCAATCAGCAGGAAATCTTCGTACGCGGACCTGCGTGCCGTGGCGGTTATCCGGTAATGTCCTTCCGACACCAGGGCCTTCACGCGTGAAAGCGGATAATGTGGCTTGCGCTTTTCCATTTATCAGCTTGACAATGTCAAGATAATAGAAACATGCGTTGATTGCAACTCTTTTATTGGATTCCCAGATAAAACTGCTTTTCAATGTATATCAATCCGTCTCCCGGAGTCACTTCTGGAGAGGGTGAAGTTGATCGCAAACAAGAGGGATGTCCCTTATCAGTCCCTGATCAAGATGTACCTTGCGGAGAAGGTGCGGGAGGAAACAAGGCGGTAATTGTTCCGGGCGACGATTGTAGTCGTCGCCCGGAAATTTTGGGATGTTGTAAGGGCTGGATTATTCCCAGTCTTCAAGCAGTATGTCGTCAATGCGTTTAAACTCTTTTGTATTGTGGGTTACGAGGGTAAAATTATTTGCAAGTGCAATAGCGGCAATTTGCATATCGTAAGGACCTATTGGGGTTCCTTTCTTTTCAAGGTTTGCGCGAATATTGCCGTACTTTTCGGCGGCCGCGGAATCATAGCCTATTTCCGGGAAGCTTGAGATAAAGCTTCTTAACACAGAGAGTGTTTTTTCGGGATTATTGCTTTTACGCGCGCCGTATTCAAGTTCTCCCCTAACGACGGAACAGATGAATAAAGAAGAGATGTCGAGTTTTTCAATTTTTTCTTTGAGGGCAACACTCCTCCCGGTTATAAACTGAATACACGCGTTAGTATCTAGAAGATATTTCATTCGAAGCTTTCCCGTTTTTGATGCTCTCCCTGGGGGCCGCGTTCAGGAAAATCGGGTATTGCTCCGAAGAACCTTCCTATGTCGGCATCTTTTTTTTCATCCTCAATAGGCAGGAATATTACCTCGATGCTTTTTTTCTGAAATTCCTCCGGGACCGGAATTGAAACGGGTGCGACCTTGTATATAGATTTTACCGCGTTCATGGCAACCTCGATATTTTACTCTTTGCCACATAATATATATCATGAAGTATAGTATGTCAATGGAAAAATCGAGGTGAGGAAGGCTCGCAAGCGCTTGTGAGCCTTCGATGGCAGGGTAATCCCTCTCCCGCCGAAGGAGTGGAGAGGGTACGCGAGCGACGCGCGGGTGAGGGCGGTATGGCAGGATGATCCGTAATGACGAAGGCGTGCAAGCATATGCGCACCTTCGGCGGGGATTCACTGTTATTCATACTACGCGACGATCCTGATTGTCGCGTAGTGCATTTAATTTAATTCCAAGAGATACATAGCAAGTATTTATACCTAACCGAAAGTGGTTTTCGGCATGGTTAAGTCAGTTCGCATTCATAACGTGAAAATTTTCAGCCATAAGCGAATCAAGTATTTCCTTTCGGCCACGAAGCGATTTGAAAAAACTAGA
>JAGODF010000068.1 GCA_017998375.1 Spirochaetota bacterium | reverse complement strand
GTATGTGGTTGGTCCGCACGGGGCCGTGCTTCGTGTTCACCGTGGTGCCCTCCACTATGGGCAGGAGGTCGCGCTGCACGCCGTGGCGCGACACGTCGGGCCCGGATTTTCCGCCGGCCCCCACGATCTTGTCTATCTCGTCTATGAAGATGATCCCCGTCTCCTCGGCGCGGCGCACCGCCTCGGCGGCGACCTTCTCCATGTCTATCAGCTTCTCCACCTCCTCGGCCTGGAAGATCCGCTTCGCTTCCGCGACCGATATCTTCCTGGTCCGGGGCTGCCGGGGCACCAGGTCGCCCAGCATCTGCTGCAGCTGCATGTCCATGTCTTCCATGCCCGGCCCGCCGAAGACCGACATCACCGGGACGGGTCCCGCGGCGCGCGATTCGTACTCGAACTCCCTGTCGTCGAGGAGCCCCCGGCGGAGCTCATCGCGCATCGCCTCCCGCGCGGCATGGTGCTCCGCGTTGTCCTCGCGCCGGCGCTCCTCCTGCGCGTCGAAGCCTATCGCCAGCCCCTTCTCGCGGATGCTCGCCAGGTCGAAGGCGTCCTTCGGGAGGAGCCGGTCGAGTATCCTGTCCTCCGCGGCGAGGCGCGCCTTTTCGCGCACCAGGGCGGTGTGCTCCTCCTTCACCATGTTTACGGCAATGGAAGTGAGGTCGCGCACCATCGACTCCACGTCGCGCCCCACGTACCCCACCTCGGTGTACTTGGTGATCTCCACCTTGAAGAAGGGCGCGCGCACCAGCCGTGAGAGCCGGCGGGCGATCTCGGTCTTGCCCACGCCCGTGGGCCCCATCAGGATGATGTTCTTGGGCGCGACCTCCTCCTGGAGCTCGGGGTCGAGGAGCCTGCGGCGGTAGCGGTTCCGGAGGGCTATCGCCACGGACTTCTTCGCCATGTCCTGGCCGATGATGTACCTGTCGAGCTCCGCGACGATCTCGCGCGGCGTGTAGTCCTCCCGCGCCGGCGGGGGAGGCGCGGTGGCGCGGCCGGTACTATCGCCCATGCGGTCCTCCGGAGTGCGGATGGAAACGGTCGTAGACGTTCCGGAGCCTTTCCTTCGTCGTGTGGGTATACACCTGGGTGGTTGATATGTTCTTGTGCCCCAGCATTTCCTGGACCGCGCGGATGTCGGCGCCGTTGTTCAGAAGCTCGGTGGCGAAGCTGTGACGCAGGGCGTGGGGCGATACCTTCCTGAACAGGCCCGTTTCACGCGCCCGCGCGTCGATGATGTGGAAGATCCCCCGCGCCGTGATCCGCGCCCCGCGGCTGTTGACGAAAAGGGGGCCCTCCGGCGCGCCGAAAATTTTCACGCGCTCCGCCAGGTAGCGGCGCGTCCGGGAAACGCACCCGGGAGTGAGATACACCAGGCGCTCGTAGCCGCCCTTGCCCAGGACGCGGAGGGTGCCCTTCGCGAGGTCCATGCGGTCCAGGCTGGCGCCGGCGATCTCGGAGACGCGCGCGCCGGTGGAAAAGAACATCTCCAGCAGGGCGTGGTCCCTGATCCCTGCGAAATCCTCAGCCGGGAATGAGAGGAGCTCCTCGATCTGGTTGAGGTGAAGGAACTTCGGGAGGCGCTTCTCGCGCCGGGGGAATAGGACGCCCAGGGCCGGGTTTGCCGTTATGATGTCGCGGTTGTAGAGGAACTTGAAGAACGACCGGATGCAGGCTATCTTCCGCGAGATGGACGATTTCTTCAGGCCGCCGTCGTAGCAGTACTCCACGAAGGCGGTGATGTCGTCCCGGGTGATCGTCGTGATGTCGATGTCGTCGTCCCGCTTCTCGGCGGTGAGTTCGTAGCGTTCCCGGTCGTCCTCGTCCAGGTCCCCGGCGAGGAAGGAGTAGAACTGGATCAGGTCCGAGTTGTACGACGCGGAGGTCCTGTCGGAGAAGTTCTTCTCGAACTGCAGGTAGTTCATGAACAGGTCGATCTCGCCGGTCATGGGCGCCTCACTGGTCGAGGATCTCCACCCTGTAATCGCACCCCTCGCGCAGGCAGAAGAGCGTCTCGCCCTCGTTTTTCTTCTTCTTCATGAACAGGACGCTCCCGCACTTGGGACACTCCTTCTCCGCGGGGTGATCGCGGGTGATGAAGGTGCAGGTGGGGTAGTTGGTGCAGGCGAAGAAGGGGCGCCCCTTCTTGGACGAGCGTTTGACCACCTCGCCGCCGCAGCTGTCGATGGGGCATTTCCCCAGCGGTATGGGCTTGGCGTTGCGGCATTCCGGGAAGCCGGTGCAGGCGAGGAAGAATCCGAACCTTCCGAGCTTCTTTACCATGGGGCGGCCGCACTTCTCGCATACCTTGTCCGTCGCCTCGTCGAGGATTCCCTTCATCTCCTCGATGTGCTCCTCGGCGTGGTCGATGGTGTCCTTGAAGGCGGGATAGAAATCCTGGAGCATGTGCACCCACTCGGACTGCGAGTCCTCGATGAGGTCGAGCTTCCGTTCCATCTCGGAGGTGAAATCGACCGATATGAGGGACGGGAAGAAGCCGGTCATGATGTCGTTGACGATGCGGCCCAGCACCGTGGGCACCAGCTGCTTGCCGTGGCGCACCGCGTAGTAGCGCTTGATGAGCGTGTTGATGGTGGGCGCGTACGTCGACGGGCGCCCGATGCCCGATTCCTCCAGGAACTTCACCAGAGACGCGTCGTTGTAGCGGGGCGGCGGCGTGGTGAAGTGCTGCTCAGGGAGGAACTCCTTCAGTTCCGGGGTATCGCCCTCGTTGAGGTCCGGGAGCGATTCCTTCTTCGTCTTGTCGTCCCGGTCCACGGCGGTGAAGCCGTCGAAGAGCACGATGCTTCCTCCCGCGCGGAACTCGCACTCGCCGGCGGTGAGCGCTACGGTTGTGGCCAGTGAGACCTCCGGTGTCATCTGCGACGAAACGAAACGCTTCCAGATAAGCCGGTAAAGCTTGTACTGGTCCGACGTGAGGTCCTTCTTGATGCTGTCGGGATCGCGCGCCACGTCGGTGGGGCGGATGGCCTCGTGGGCGTCCTGGGCGCCCTTCTTGTTCGCGTACTCGTTGGGCGTTTCCGGGAGGTACCCGGTGTCGAAGTTACTCGAGATATAGGTGCGCACGGCTTCCAGGGCCGAGGGGGAGACGCGCGTGGAGTCCGTGCGCATGTAGGTGATGAGACCCGTGGCGCCCTCGCCGCTGATTTCGATGCCCTCGTAGAGCTGCTGCGCCACCATCATGGTCTTCGACGACGTGAAGCCCAGGCGGTTGGCGGCATCCTGTTGAAGCTTGCTGGTGATAAAGGGCGGCAGGGGTTTGCGCCTGCGCTCCTTCTTGGACACCGATGTGACAGTGAAGCGCGCGTCCTTGAGGTGCTCCATCACCGCGTCCGCGTCCTCCTTCTTGTTGAGGCAGTCCTTCTCGCCGCGGAAGCTGTAGAGCGACGCGTGGAACTGCTTGCGGTGCGCCGTGAGGACGGCCTCCAGCGTCCAGTACTCGCGGGGGATGAACTGCTCGATCTCCTTCTCGCGCTCGCAGATCATGTTCAGTGCCACGGACTGCACCCTTCCCGCCGAGAGGCCCTTCTTCACTTTTTTCCAGAGGATGGGGCTGATGTTGTAGCCCACGATGCGGTCCAGGATGCGGCGCGCCTGCTGCGCGTTCACCAGGTTGATGTCGATTTCCCGCGGATGGTTGATGGCGTCGTGGATGGCGGCCTCGGTGATCTCGTGGAACTCGATGCGCCGGATGTTGGGATTTTTCGGGGACAGGGCGTTGGAGAGGTGCCAGGAGATCGCCTCGCCCTCGCGGTCGGGGTCGGTGGCGAGCAGCACCTGGGACGCCGCGGCCGCCTTCTTCTTGAGGTCGTTCAGTATCTTCGCGCGGCCGCGCACGGTGATGTACTCCGGCGTGAAGCCGTGTTCCACGTCCACGGCGAGCCGCGACTTCGGCAGGTCGATGATGTGTCCCATTGAGGAGAGGATGATATACCTGCTCCCCAGGTACTTGGTGATGGTCTTCGCCTTTGTGGGCGACTCCACTATCACCAGCGTTTTGCCTTCCCTGCCGTTTCCGTTAGCCATTCTCTTGGTATCCGTTGTCCGCATGTAATTGAAAATATCCTATCCCCAAAACCTACTCGCTGTTATTTGTCAAACAGTTCTTTTATTTTCTTTCCCGGGTCCCACCTGGCCAGGGCGACGAGCCCCAGAAGAAGGGCCGCCGCGATGACGGTGAAGATGATCACCCGCTCCCGCGTGTAGTAGACGCGCGCGTCGTAGTCCCGCTCGAAGGTGAGGACGCCCACCAGTCGGCCCTCGCGCCGGGCGTGGCAGAAACGGCACCTGCCGTCGGCCGCGAGGGGTAGCGCGGCATAGTAGCGTGAGCCCCGGACTTCGGAAAAGTCCCGCGGTTCCACGGCGTTGACCATGGCGATCACTGCGGGATCCACGCCGGCCGCCGACTCGCCCGGCGCCTTCACGAGCTCACCGCGGGAATTGTAGACGGAAACCGCGAGGCCGTGGCCTTTCTTAATGTCCTCCAGGAAAATCCAGGCGAACTCGGGCCGCGCCATCATCTTGATGCCCAGAAACGAGTCGCGCACCACCTCGAACTGGCGATCCAACTCGCGGAAGTATCCCGATTTCATCACCGGGAATATATCACCCGCGAAGGGGGGAACCGGGAGTATCTGCAGAAGGCACACTGCCAGGAGCAGGGCGGTAACGGACATGAGCGCGATTTTTATCTTCATGGAAATTCCCCGTGAGCTGTGGATCGCTGATGCGCGGCGGCGCGGACCGGGCCGTCCAGTATTATTATCGTACCGGGGGGCCGGTATCAATACTTATTTGATGGGGACGGGAGGCCATCACCCCAGGCCCCTCTCGCGCTGAAAGGCGCGGGCGAGGGGAGGTCCGGCGCGGACAAGTGGAGTTTTTCCACAGGGTCCGATGATTTTCCCTTGAAGTTAGTTCGGGCGGCTCGTAGTCTGGCGGCCGAGGCGTTCGCCGGAGGAACGGAAACCGCCCCATTATTTATCTCACAGGATGGTCATATGGATCGGCTGAAATACATCGTACCCAATTCATTCACCGCGTTAAGCCTGCTTCTGGGCGTCGTTTCGATCGCCGTAACCTGCGAAGGCATCATCCGCCAGGGACAGGAGATATCCTTTTTCCGGCACACCGCGCCGCACGTCATCCTGGCGTCGTGGATAATCGTCTGGTGCGTTCTTCTGGACAAGCTTGACGGCTTTGCCGCGAAGGCGCTGAAAGCCACCTCCGCGTTCGGGGCGCAGTTCGACAGCATGGCGGACCTCGTTTCCTTCGGCGTCGCCCCGGGCATCATCTCCTACGGTCTGGTGCACGCACTCGCTCCGGAAACCTTCATGGAGCACAGGACGCTTCTCGTGATCTGCATCGCGCTCTACGTCCTGGCGACGGCGGGACGGCTCGCCAGGTTCAACGCCGTCGACATCGGGGAGCTCGCCGATTTCTTCCACGGCCTTCCGTCCACCATCGCGGGCGCCTTTATCATCCTCCTGGTGATACTCCTCCACGCCTACCGCGCGGCGCTCGGTACCGGCACGATACTCGTCATACTCGAGGTCTGCCTGGTCGCGTGCGCCCTGCTCATGGTGTCCCCGCTGCTGCTGTCGAAGCTGAAGCCGCGGGAAAGCCGTTTCGTCAACATCTTCCAGATCGTGAACATAGCCGGCGCGTACATCTGCGGCTTCGGGATGCTCTTCCCCGAGTATCTCTTTTCCCTCATCCTGCTCTATCTCGCGGTTGGGTTCGCTTACGGAATAATAAAAAGGAAAGAGATCCTGGCGGGCCAGGCGAAGTAATGGGGCGATAGTTGCCGGGGGCCGTCGCCTCGATACGGGCTGCGCCCTGCCCGGTGACCGTTGCAGTAGTCTAACTCCCACTTCCGAAGCGCCGTGCCGTGCCCGTCGAAGCGGGGGATGGCCGGAGACGGGGTAGTGTCTACTCCAGCTTGAACTGCCGCAGCTTCTCGAGGAGGGAGTGCGCCATCTCCTTGAGTTTTTCCGACGAACCGGCCAGGACCCCGGACTGGGTCACGAACTCCCCCGCGCCGGTGTTGACGATGGTGATGTCCTTGAAGAGCGACTCCGTGTGCTCTTTCTCCACTTCCGTCGATTCCGACAGCGCCTGGGCGAACTCTTTCACTGAGGATATCGCCCCCTTGATGCTGTTGATCTCGTCCCCGCGCTTGGTGATCATGTCGATGAAGCCGGTGATCATCAGGCCCGTCATCTCGATGTTGTTGACTATCGCCTCGTAGGAGTCGCGGACCCCGGTGATGATGTCCATGTTCGTCTCCACCTCGGTTTTGCCGCTGGTGATGAGCTGGGTGATCTCCTTGACGTTGGCCCCCGTGCGGTCGGCGAGCTTCGATATCTCCTCCGCAACCACGGCGAAGCCGCGGCCGTACTCCCCGGCGCGCGCGGCCTCGATGGAGGCGTTGAGCGAGAGCAGGTTCACCTGGTCGGCGATCTCCGAAATGAGCTGGATGATGTTGAAGATGCCCTGGTAGAGGTCCTCGGTCCTCTTCATCCCCTCGAATGCGGTGCGCACCAGCTCGGTGCTGCTGGACGCGCCGGCTTCCACGTTGCCCATGGAGTTGATGACGTTCTGGGCGTCCTTCGCCAGGAGCCGCATCGAGTCGTTGAGCTTGTTCACCGACGTGTCGAGCCTGGAGATGTTCGTGTTCTGGATGCCGGCGTCCCGGGCGATTCGGGCGAATTCGCCGGCGATGCTGTCCAGGCCCCGGGTGGAGCGGCCGAGCATTTCCGCGCTCTGCGACGCCAGCGCCTTGATGCTCCCGCCCGAGCCGGCGATGGACTCCGCCTCGCCCTCCAGCGTCTGGGCAAGCTCACGGGTGTTCTCCACGAAGTCGCGCACAAGGTTTTTGAACCCGACGAAGGTGCGGGTGAAGTCCTCCAGGATGTCACGGGTCTTCACGATTTTAATCTCTTCAGAGAGGTCACCCTGGGAGGCGCGGGTCAGGGCCGGGATGATCTGCCGGATGGAGCGGGCCGTGGTGAAGAGCCTCCGGTAGACCAGGAATCCCACGCCCAGGTTGATAAGGAAAAGGACCAGGGCCTGGATGAACACTGCCCGGTAGAAGTCGCGATACAGGGCTTCGTCGTCGAAAATACCGATGGCGTAATTTCCCGTGGAGCCAATGCTCCGCGAGAAGAAACGCGAGGTCCTCCCGTTGAACACGCCTTCGAACGGGATGCCCTCGAAGCCTCCGGGATTCGCCAGGGACTCGCGCGTGGTTTCGAACAGCGCGGCGGGCTGGTTTCCCTTCTCGATCAGCGCCGCAATCGAAGCCCCGGCCGCCGCGCCGCCGCCGCTTTTCACCGCGCCGCTTCCGTCGGTGATGAAGAGCGTTCCGCCGTACTCGGCGAACACCGGAGGGGGCTCCACTCCCTCAATCGTTCCGCGCATCAGCGCGATGGCCGCCACGTTGTCCAGGCTGTCGCTCACCCTGGCGTTGACGGCGTCCCGGATGGTGGCGCTTCCCGCGAGGTAGATCATGATCGAGATGACCGCCATGGCCACGAGCACGGTGGGAAAAACCAGGCTGATGATCTTGCTGCCCAGTCCCTGCACGGCGACCGGGATGCCGAAGCGGCCCAGAGGATACGTCCTGGTGTACCACACGCCCATGGAGTTGTAGCCGAGAAAGAGGATCACGAAGACGCTCAGGAAGAAAATGAACGCGTGGGTGTAGAGGTTCGTGTAGCCGAAGGCGAAATACATCACCGGGATGGTGGGGATGTAGAAGAGCACCACGGTGAATATGTTGGCGGCCATCGTTTTCCGGGGGCCGGCGTCCAGCTCTTTTTTCAGCGCTTCCCGGTTCTTTTCCAGGTCCTTGACCAGAAGGAGGATCTTCCTTACCATGGTATAATAATACAGCGAGAGAAGGACGAAGCACGCCGCCACCATGACGAGAAAAAACACCAGGAGTCGCGGGTCGGAGAAGGCGGGATAGGCGACGCAGAGTATGACCGTGATTATCACTAAATTGAGGATGATGACCATCATCCCGTATTTGAAGAACCTTCCCAGCAGATTGCTGTTATTCATTGCGCGATACCCCGTCTTTTTCTGTTTTCACTGAATGCATCCGTGCTTCTTTCCTTCGCGCACGGTGCGTATCCGCCACATCACCTAATCTAACACTTTTTGTGATTGCAGTCTATAAAAATAATTAACTTGTCGCGAAACAAGCGTTTCGCGCACAGGGTGCCCCTGCGGGGGGCTTTCAAGGGGCTTCGACCCTTAAACCCCATTAATATACACGGATTTTCATGGCGGAGGTATCTGCAGGCCGCGTGATTTTTTTCTTGTACCGGGGGTGCGGGGGGATGTATGATACCGGCAGTCCGGGGGAAGAGGCCGGGCCGGCGGAGGCGCACGGCGCTTCGCGCGATATCACCCAGCGGAGGAGCGCCATGGCAGGGTCCCTGGACGGAATGAAAATTCTCGATTTCACCTACCTCCTGCCGGGCCCCTTCGGCACCATGATGCTCGCCGACCTCGGGGCCGATATCATCAAGGTGGAGAATCCCGCCAACCCCGACCTCATGCGCCTGGTGCCGCCCCTGGTGAACGGCTTATCAGCCGCGTACGCCCACGTAAACCGCGGGAAGAAGTCCCTGGCCCTCAATCTCGCCGTTCCCGGATCGGCGGACATCGTGCGGCGCCTTGTCGCCCAGTATGATATCGTGGTGGAGCAGTTCCGGCCCGGCGTCATGGAGAAGTTCGGGCTCGGCTGGTGCGACCTCCGCGCGGTGAACCCGCGCCTCATCTACTGCTCGCTCACCGGCTACGGCCAGGACGGCGCGTACGCGCGCCGCGCCGGCCACGACATCAACTACATGGCGCTCACCGGCATAGAGTCGTTCTCGGGCACGTGCGATACGGGCCCGGTGCTGGGGGGCGTCCAGATCGCCGACCTGGGAGGCGGCTCCAAGAACCTCTGCATCGCCGTGATGGCGGCGTACATCCGCCGCCTGGCAACCGGCGAGGGCGATTTCTGCGACGTCTCCATCACCGACGGCGCCTTCTCGCTTTCGGTATTCCAGGCGGCGGGTTTTCTCGCCGGCGCCCCGGAACCGGAACGCGAGTGCGACATCCTCAACGGCGGCTCCTTCTACGATTTCTACCGCACGGCGGACGGGCGCTACCTTTCCGCGGGGCCCATCGAACCGAAGTTCCTGGTGAACTTTCTGAAGGCCCTGGGAATGGAGGAGCTATTCGCGGGGGGCCTTCTCTCGCCTGAGCAAATGGCAGGCGCGAAGCGCGAGGTCGCGCGCGCCATCGCCGCGCGGCCGCTGGCGCACTGGATCGAGGTGTTCCGCGGCACCGACGCCTGCGTGGAGCCGGTACGGACGCTGGGCGAGGCTGTGGCGAACCCGCCCATTGCCGACCGCGGCATGGTGATCACCGTGCCGGGTGAGGGCGGCGCGGAGTTCCGGCAGATCGCCAATCCAATCCGATTCGATTCAGGGCGCTGTAACGCCGGCTTCGCCGGAACGGCACTGGGCCGCCACACCGACGAGGTGCTCACCGCTGCGGGATACGGTGCCGGGGACGTGGCGCGCCTGAAGGAGGCCGGGGCGGTCAGTTGAGGCTTGACGCGCCGTGAAAATTAACTGGACAGGCGCGCCGCTCTCACCTGATACTATGCTGGATGTGGCGAACAATCACAGCGCGCGGGAGGCGGCTCCATGGCATCGAAACCGAGGATACTCATCATCACCGACGTGCAGAATGATTTCTGTCCCGGCGGCGCCCTGGCGGTGAAGGGGGGCGATGAAATCGTCCCCGTGATAAACTCCATCTCGGGGAAGTTCGACCGCGTGGTGGCCACGCAGGACTGGCATCCCCGCGACCAGGTATCATTCGCCTCGAACCATCCCGGGAAAAAGCCGTTCGACCAGGTGGAAGCCGGCGGCGTCCTCCAGACGCTCTGGCCCGACCACTGCGTGCAGGGGACGGGTGGCGCCGCGTTTCATCCGGCGCTCGACACCACCTGCGTCGATATCGTCATTCGCAAGGGAACGAACCCCGTCGTGGACTCTTACTCGGCGTTCCTCGAGAACGATAAAAAGACGAAGACCGGTCTCGATGGCTGCCTCGCGTCGCTCGGCGCGGGCGAGGTCTATTTCTGCGGCCTGGCCACGGACTACTGCGTCTTCTACAGCGCCATGGATTCGGTGCGTTTCGGCCTGTCCACGTCCGTCATCATCGACGCCTGCCGCGGCATCGACGTGCCTCCCGGCGCCGTCGACCGCGCCGTGGCGGAAATGCGCGCCGCCGGAATCCGCATCGTGAAAGCCGGCACGCTGTGAACAACGGCTCCGCATCGGCGCTCCTCACCGACTTCTACGAGCTTACCATGATGCAGGGTTATTTTCTCCACTGCCCGGGAGAGCGCGCCGTCTTCGAGATGTTCTTCCGCCGCCAGCCCTTCGACGGCGGCTACGCGGTCTTCGCGGGAACCGGGCCGCTCCTCGACGACCTGGAGGGCCTGCGCTTCACGGAGCGCGATGTAGCATTCCTTCGTGAAAGAAAAATCTTCCGGGCTGAATTCCTGGATTTCCTGACGGGATTTTCCTTCAGGGGCGACGTCTTCGCCGCCCGGGAGGGAAGCGTCGTGTTCCCCAACGAGCCGTTGGTGCGCGTCCACGGCAGCCTCATGGAAGTCCAGCTCATCGAGAGCCTGCTGTTGAACCGCGTGAACTTCCAGACGCTGGCGGCCACCAAGACGGCGCGCGTCGTGGACGCTTCCGGCGGTCTCCCGGTGATGGAGTTCGGGCTCCGGAGGGCGCAGGGCCCCGACGGTGCGTTCTCGGCGTCGCGGGCGGCCTTCATAGGCGGCGCGGCGTCCACGTCCAACACGCTGGCAGGCGAGAGGCTCGGCATCCCGGTGAGCGGCACCATGGCGCACAGCTGGGTGATGGGTTTCGACTCGGAGCTAGAATCGTTCGAGAAGTACGCGGAGATCTATCCCGGGAACTGCGTGCTCCTGGTGGACACCTACGACACTCTCGCCTCCGGCGTGCCCAACGCCATCACCGTTTTCCGGAAGCTCAGGGAGCGGGGCGCACCGCCCATGGCGGTGCGCATCGACAGCGGCGACCTGGAGTACCTGAGCGTGAAGGCGCGGACAATGCTCGATGACGCGGGCCTCCCGGAGGTGAAGATTTTCGTCTCCAGCGACATGGACGAGTGGATCATGGAGCACCTGCGCAACAGCGGCGCTCCCATCGACGCCTGGGGCGTGGGGACCAGGATGGTGACGGGGTGGGGCGAGCCCGCCCTGGCCGGAGTCTACAAGATCGTGGCGAAGGACGGCGGCTCCGGATTCGAGCCCTGCATCAAGATCTCTAACCAGCCTGAGAAGGTGACCAACCCGGGAATAAAGAGCGTGCTCCGCTTTTTCGGCGCGGACGGCCAGATGCTGGCGGACCTCCTCTGCCTGGAGGAGGAGGCGGATGATATCCTCGCATCCACGGAGAAGCGCCTGCCCGTGCGGTTCAACCATCCGTCCGCAGAGTACGCCGGTTTCGTCATGGAGGAGTACGGTTTCGCGGAAAGGCTCCTGGTCCCGGTCATGTCCGGCGGCCGGAAGACCGGGACGCCGCCCGCGCTGGCGGACATCCGGGAGTTCCGGCGGCAACAGGTTGAGGCGCTGGACGCGACCTACCGGCGGCTTATCAACCCCCACGTCTACCGGACCAGCCTCACGGACCGGCTGAAGAAACTCAAGAGCGACATGATACGCGCGCTCCGGTAGAATTGTTCTTGCCCTCCCCGCCGCGCCATGCTATACAATGGTTCGTCCCTTCCGGGCCGGGACCATGGTCGCGGAAGCCGGCCGCATGCGCGCGTTCGCCTGAACTGATATGAAAAGGATGATGCTGACAGCCCTGCTTTTCTTGATGGTGCTGCTCGCGGGAACCGCTGTCCCCGCCGGAGCGGCCGCGCCCCCGCTCGCGATCGAGGACTATTCCCGCACCGTCGATTTCACCGGAAAGAAGCTCGTCCTTATCATGAAAGGGGACGACCCTTCGTACGCCGACCCGGCCCACAACGACTCCGGCTGGACGCTCATCTCCCTTCCCTCGGACTGGAGCGACTATTACCCGGACTGGACCGGCGTGTGCTGGTACCGCCTGCGCCTGCGCTTCCCGGAGCGGCAGCCGGTGCACTCCGTGGGCATACAGCTCGGCGTGGTGAGCGACGTGGACGAGCTCTACCTGAACGGGAAGCTCATCGCCGCGACGGGAAAGTTCCCGCCGGAGAGGAAGTCTTCCTACGACAGAATCAGGATCTACGAGATACCCACCTCCCTCGTGCGTGCCGGCGCGGAGAACCTCCTCGCGCTCCGGGTGGCGGGCTTTTTCAGAGAGACCAACGGCCCCTACACCGGCACGTTCCTCGTGGGGCCCTTCATGCAGCTCCAGCGGGACCTCCTCTCCCGGGAGTTCTTCAACGTCTTTTTCGTGGTGATATACCTCGCCGTGAGCGTCTATTTCGGCTTCATCTTCTTCCGCCATTCCGTGGAGAAGGAAAACCTCTTCTTTTCCCTGGCGACGCTCCTCTCGGCGGTCTACTTTTTCATGCGCACCCAGATCAAGTTCTTCGTTCCCGCCGATTTCCTGCTTTTGAAGAAGATCGAATATGTCACGCTCTTCCTCATCTTCGCCATGTTCATGGAGTTTATCACCCACTACTCGGGGCGGCGGCGCACGGCGCTCCACTGGGTCTTCTACACCGTGACGGCTGCGGGCGTCCTGGCCACCGCCATCAGCAACAACCCGGTGTTCTGGCATAACGTTCTGAACTGGATGGTGCAGCCTTCCTGGCTGATACCGGTGGGCTATTCCGTCTGCGTCATTATCAGCGATTTCCGGAAGCGCTTCGACTCCATCTACCTCATGGTGGCTTTCGCCGCCCTGCTGGTGACAATGGTGAACGACATCCTGGTCCACCGCAACGTCTACCAGTTCATCCGCCTCTCCGGATACGCTTACATGCTGATGATCCTGGGCATCGCCATCATCATGCACAACCGCGTCATGCAGCTGGTGCGCCGCTTCGAGGGGCTGGAGGACGGGGCGCTGGCCGCCAGGAAGGCGGAGAAGGACCGCAGACGCGGGACGCTCACCCCGGAGGCGGAGGAGAAGCTCAAGGAGGCCCTGGCGGTGATAGGGCGGGACTTCGCCGCGGAGATCTCGCGGGAGAGCCTCGCCGAGGACCTGGGGATGAACCCGGACTACCTGGGCAAGCTCTTCAAGCAGTACACGGGCAAGAAGATCAGCGAGTACCTGAGCGAGGTGCGGGTGAAGAAGGCGGTGGAGCTCCTGCGGGACGGCGACAACAGCATCCCGAACATAGCCTTCGCCGTGGGCTTCGAAAGCCTCCCCACGTTCTACCGTGTCTTCCAGAAGTGCACGGGGCACTCGCCCATGGCGTACCGGAAAAAGATCTCATCGTCGGATGGCGGCGGCGCCGGCTGAGGCGCTCCCGCCGCCGCGGAATACTGTTGACGCAACGCCGGGGGGCGGGCAGCGTTCCCGCGCCGGTTACTTAGAAGGGGGAGGGCGATACCATGTCCGGCACGGACCCATACCTGCAGACGGCCGCGGAAATCATCAGGCAATCGAGTTATGTCATCGCGCTCACCGGGGCGGGCATCTCGGTGGAGAGCGGCATTCCCGACTTCCGGAGCGCGGGCGGGCTCTGGGAGAAGTACGATCCCGCGGTCTACGCGCACATCGACTCCTTCCGGCGCAGCCCCGAGATGATATGGGACATGCTCTTCGAGATGATTGACCTCACGAAGAACGCGCGGCCCAACCCGGCCCATATCGCCCTTGCCGAGATGGAGAAGAAGAACATCCTCAAGGCCATCGTCACGCAGAACATCGACAACCTCCACCAGGAGGCCGGCAGCACGAACGTCATCGAGTTCCACGGGAACGCCCATCACCTCCAGTGCCTGCATTGCGGCCACGAGGAGCCGGTGACCAGCGCGGATTTCGGGGGGAAGCCGCCCCGGTGCCCCAAGTGCAAGACCATCATGAAGCCCCGCGTGGTCTTCTTCGGCGAGATGATCCCCCAGGACGCGCTCATGGAATCGCAGATGCTCGCCAACTCCGCCGATGCCATCCTGGTCATCGGCACCTCGGCTGTGGTGTACCCGGCCAGCAGCATACCCTACATCGCAAAGCAGAACCGCGCGAAGGTCATCGAGATGAACCTGGAGCACACGGGCCTCACCGGCGCCATCACCGACGTCTTCATCCAGGGCAGGGTGGGAGAGACGCTCCCGCGCCTTCTGGAGCTGATCGAAGCATAACGGCAAAAGGCGAACCACAGAGGCACGGAGGGTAAAAGCACCATGTCATTCCCGCCCCTCGACAATGCTCGGGATAAACTCCGGCGGGAATCCATGGGGTATCACGCGGAGACGCGGAGCACGCGGAGAAAGGATAACGGCAAAAGACGAACCACAGAGGCACAGAGGCACAGAGGCACGGAGGGTTTTCCCCTCCCCCTCGAGGGGGGAGGCCGGGTGGGGGTGAAGGCAAAAGCATTATCTCACGCGGAGCCGCGGGGATCGCGGAGAAAGGATAACGGCAAAAGGCGAACCACGGAGGCACAGAGGCACGGAGGGTAACGGCAACGGCAAGGTCTCACGCGGAGACGCGGAGCACGCGGAGAAAGGATAAAGGAAAAAGGCAACCACAGAGACACAGAG
>JAGODF010000410.1 GCA_017998375.1 Spirochaetota bacterium | reverse complement strand
GACGCGTGCTTGGAAAACATAAGGGAATCCACCGTTACACTATAGGACAGCGGCGCGGTCTCGGCATCGCGCACCCGGTGCCGCTCTACGTGACGGAGATCCGCGCCGCGATGAACGAGATCGTCGTCGGTGAGAAGGCGCGCCTCGCGCGCAACGGACTTTTCGCTGACGGCATCAACCACATGAAAAACACGCTGCTCGACGGCCCGGCGCTGGTGAAGGCACGCTCCACGCAGAAGGCGGTCCCCGCGCTTCTCCGCGAGGGCGACGGCGGCGTTTACGCGGAGTTCGCCTCGCCCGTGGAAGGCGTCTCGCCCGGGCAGGCGGCGGTGTTCTACGACAACGCCGGCGCGGTCCTCGGGGCGGGCTGGATCAGGCGGGCGCTGTGACATGACATCCGCTTTTTACTTATAAAACCGACGAAATCATGTTGACATACATATATTTATATGTATATTAGTACATATGGAATTCGACTGGGACGACGCCAAGAACACCGTTAATATCAGAAAGCACGGCGTATCATTCAGTCTCGCCCAGGAAGCTTTCTATGATTCATACAGGATTATCACGTTTGACCGGAAACACAGCACCGTCTCGGAGAAACGGTATTTCTGCTTTGGCAGGGTTGATACCAGGATCCTCACGGTGAGGTTTACCATCCGGCACGGAACGATCAGGATAATCGGCGCGGGATTCTGGCGGGAAGGCAAGGTGCTATATGAAAAGCAAAACAGGATATCGAAAAGCCCCGAAAATTATTTCGAGGGCAATTGAATCATCGGAAAGGATAGAGGACTTCATTCCCGGACCGGACAAGCTTGTCAGGAAAGACGACTCCGTCAAGATCACCATACTGCTCAGCAAAAACAGCGTTAACTTTTTCAAGGATAAGGCAAAAAAATCCGGTGTGCCCTATCAAACCATGATCAAAACAGTCCTCGACAAATATACCTCTCACTACCAGAAATAAAAGTGAAACCGAAAATCGTTTTTCTCGACGCGTCGACGCTGGACTATGGCGATATCGACCTCTCCCCGCTAAAGATGCACGGCGAACTGGTCACGTACGGACAGACCTCACCCGCGGAAACGGCTGCCCGCCTGGCGGGCGCCGCGATCGCCATCAGCAATAAGGTCGTCCTGGACCTAGAGGTGCTGTCGCGCTGCCCCTCGCTCAGGTTCATCGCCGTCGCGGCGACGGGTTACAACAACATCGACGTGGCGGCGGCGCGGGAGCGGGGGATCGGCGTGGCCAACGTCGCCGGCTACTCCACGCCGTCTGTGGCGCAATTCACCATGCTCTTCATTCTCGCCCTCGCGTCGCGCCTGGCAGAGTACAACGCCGCGAGCCGCGACGGCAGGTGGAGCGCCTCTCCCATCTACACGCTGGGGAACTGGCCCACCATGGAGCTCGCGGGCAAGGTGCTGGGGATTCTGGGGCTCGGCGCCATCGGGAGCGAGGTGGCGCGGCTGGCGCGGGCCTTCGGCATGGAGGTCATCGCGCTCAAGCGGCCGGGCGTTGGCTACGACGGCGGCGTCCCGCGGCACGGACTGCTGGAGCTTGCAGGCATGGCGGATTTCGTCTCGGTGCACATGCCCCTCACCGAAGAGAGCCGCCACATCGTCGACGGCACGTTCCTCGCGGCGATGAAGCGGAGTGCCTTCCTGGTCAACATGGCGCGCGGCCCGCTGGTGGACCCCGCGGCGCTCGCGGACGCGCTCGCCTCGGGCACCATAGCGGGCGCGGCCATCGACGTGATGGAGAAGGAGCCCCCGGACGCCGGCGATCCGCTCCTGAAAGCGCCGAATATCATCATCACCCCCCACATCTCCTGGGCGACCCTGGAGTCCCGCAGGAGGCTCGTCGCCGAGATCGGCCGGAACATCGCGGCCTTCATGGCCGGCGAAACGCGCAACATCGTCGGCTGAACAAAACCGCTTCCTCGACAATATTCTTCTTGCCAGAAGGAATTCGGCGGGGCGATACTTGTCGCTCCGCGTACAATCCCGGCCCAGGGGCCGGTCACCAGCGAGGCGCAAATGAAAGTGTTCGGCATCGCCGGGGCGGGGCTCATGGGCACCGATATCGCCCACCTCGCCGCCGAGAAGGGATTCAGTGTGATCCTCTACGACGCGGACGATATCAGGCTCCGGACGTCGTACGAATCGATCCGCGAACGCCTGTCGCGCTACGTGGAAACGCAGCGCATCGCCCGCGACGACATGGCGAAGACGCTCTCCAAGATCAAGATCCACAAGAACATCAAGGACCTGGTCAACGCCGATATCGTCATCGAGACGGTGACGGAGGACATCTCCGTAAAGCAGTCGGTATTCCGCGAGCTCGACCGGGTCTGCAAGGGCGGCGTGGTGCTGGCTTCCAACACGTCGTCGATCTCCATCACCGCCCTGGCCTCGGTGACGAAGAGGCCGGAGCTTGTCATCGGCATGCATTTCATAAACCCGGTGAGGGCGATGAAGCTGGTGGAGATTGTGTCGGGCCTGGTCACCACGCGCGAGACCGTGGAGACGGCGAAGGATATCGCGCGCAAGTTCGGAAAGACCTTCGTGGAATCGAAGGACTATCCCGGCTTCCTGCTCAACCGGATCATGATACCGATGATCAACGAGGCGATCTACGCGCTCTACGAGGGCGCCGGGACCGCGGAGGGCATCGACCGGGTAATGAAACAGGGGATGAACCTTCCCATGGGCCCCCTGGAGCTCGCCGACATGATAGGGCTGGACGTGGTGCTCGCGGTGATCGCGGAGCTCTACACCGGCTTCGCCGATTCGAAGTACCGGCCCTGCCCGCTTTTGAAAAACTACGTGAACGCCGGCTATCTCGGGAGAAAATCCGGGCGCGGATTCTACAGTTACTGAATGAGATACTGCCAATCCACCTCCCCCTTGAGGGGGGAGGCCGGGTGGGGGTGAAATGGCATTATCATTTGAATATGAACGCATCACCCTCCCCCTGCCCCTCCCCTCAAGGGAGGGGGGCTATCAGCACAGAATCCTTTCCTTATTATGAAAACACAGGACCGAATCATCTGGTGCGGGCTGATAGTCGCGGCACTCGCGGCGGCGTACTTCATGCCGGCGGCGGTGCTGGACGCGGACCTCTGCCTGTTCAGGCGGATCACGTCGCTGGAGTGCCCCTTCTGTGGAATGACCCGGAGCG
>JAGODF010000409.1 GCA_017998375.1 Spirochaetota bacterium | reverse complement strand
GCTTCCGATCAGTCACCTTCCTTGATTGAAAATCCGCGTGCATCCGCGTCCATGCTTCGACTAGGCGCAGCACGGGTCCGCGGTTCCCCTGTTGTAGCTTTTTTCCCTCCGTGCCTCTGTGTCTCCGTGGCTAATTCACTCCGCCATCCTGTCCCCAACCTGGTTGGCACATGGTATTAGCACCGAATGTAAAAAATGTTCTTGAAAATAGAGCAATGATCGCTTTCAATACCGTTAAGAGCGGCACAGGAACGAAAAATGGGTGACAGGGAAAAATCAGGCATACAGGCTTTCAAGAAGAGGCTGGTTGATCGCTTTGGTAACGGTGTGGAGTTGATACTTTTTGGTTCCGTCGCCCGGGGAACCGCTACCACGGATTCGGACATCGACCTGCTGGCGCTTCTGCCCGTCGAGGTGAACAATGCCATCGAGGAAGAGGTGTTTTCCATTGCCTACGATGTAGAGCTGGAGTTCGACATAATCCTGGGCATCATCGTGTATCCGCTTTCATTCTGGCGTTCTCCCCGGGCCGCGGCCATGCCTCTGCACCAGAACATATCCCGGGAAGGTGTGGCCCTTTGAGTTACAAAAAGGACGTGGTGGATTACCGGCGGCAGAGGGCGCGGGAAACCCTGGCAGACGCGCGCACGCTCTTTCAGTCGGGCGGTTATTCCTCGGCCGTCAACCGCATCTACTATGCGCTCTTTTATGAAATCATCGCGCTTCTGCTGATAAAAGACCTGAGTTCTCCTAAACATTCGGGAGTGCGGGCATTGTTCCATCAGCATTGCATTAAATCGGATTTGATATCTCGGGATATTGGGAGGCTTTTCGATATCCTGTTCGAGTTCAGGCAAAAAGGAGATTATGGCGATTTTGTTACCTTCGACAGAGAGAAGGTCGAGGAATGGCTTGCTCGGGCTGATGATGCGTTAATCGATCTTGAATCGGTCATTGGAGGTTTACTGGAAGACAATAATTAAGTCACACGGAAGTTTGTACAGGTATAAACTCCCATAGGAATGTCTTAATTTTATCGCCTTTCTCCGCGCCCTCCGCGTCTCCGCGAGAAATCCTGCCGTTCACTTTGCCTTCTCATCATCCGCGTTCGTCCGCGTCCATCCGCGGTTGCCTTCGCCTTTCTCCGTGCCCTCTGTGCCTCCGTGCCTCTGCGGTTGCCTTTATTCCGCCAGCGGCGGGATGATGATCCGCGGCGCGTCGAAGATGAAGCGCGGGCCCTCCTGTATCATCATCCCCCGGGAGGGAAGGGCCGGATCCTGGTGGTATTCGCTATTCGCGAATTGCGAATATTTTGCTTGCATTACCAGCCTGGATATGCATACTGTACCCATGAAACCGCAGGATGTAGTTGTACTGGGCAAGATCCTGGTCATGGAGGGCCGAAGGGTTCCCATTGCCGAACTTGCGTCGTCCATAGGTTTGAGCGCATCGGAGACCCACGCCGCGATCAAGCGTTGCGAGAAGTCGGGACTCCTGCTTCCGGATGAGCGCCGGGTGCAGAGGTCCGGGTTGCAGGAGTTTCTGTTTCACGGGCTGAAATACGCGTTTCCAGCGGAGACGGGACCGCCGGACCGGGGAATTCCCACGGCGCATTCAGCGCCGCCGCTGGCGCATAAAATAATCAGCGGGGCCGGCGACGTGTTCGTCTGGCCGTTCGCGAAGGGGACATCAACTGGAACGAGCGTGGTCCCTCTCTATCCTTCCGTGCCCGCGGCCGCCCTCGGCGATCAGTTGCTGTACGAGTTCCTCGCCCTGGTGGACGCGCTCCGCCTTGGTCGGGTGAGGGAAAGGAAGATGGCGGAAGAGGAACTGGCGAAGATGATCCGCGGGGGAGGCGATTCGTGAGCGTTCCGGACAGGTCGGTTGAAATGATTGAAACCATTGCACTGGGGCTCGATGATCTCCTGGACAGCGTGGTCTTCATCGGGGGCGCGGCGGCTGCCTGCTACATCGATAATCCGGCCGCGGGCGGCATCAGGCCCACCGATGATGTCGATTGCGTGGTGAGCATTGCCACGATGACCGAGTATTATTCCTTCGAAGAGAAGCTGCGGGTGCGAGGGTTTAGCAACCTGGCGGAGCCTGGCGCACCGCTGTGCAGGTGGAAATACCGCGACGTGAAGGTCGATATCATGCCGTCGGACCCGGGCATACTGGGATTTTCAAACATCTGGTATCGGACGGGTATCGACACCTCGGTCACCGCCTCGCTTCCCTCCGGACGCACGATTAGGATTTTCACACTCCCGCTCTTTGTGGCCTCGAAACTGGAGGCCTATAAAAGCAGGGCGGGCAATGATCCGAGGTTCAGCCATGATATCGAGGATATCATCCTGGTGCTTGACGGGCAGTTGGACATGTCGCGCCTGCTGGATGCGCCGGGTGATGTGCTGGACTACCTGCGGCTGGAATTCCGGGCCCTGCTTGCTGATGTGCGTTTCTTCGAATCAGCCATCGGCTGCATCGGCCATGGGGCAACGGGTCCGGAACGCGCGAAAGCCCTCGGCGAGTTCCTGATGAATTTCAGCATCGGATGATACACGGTTCCTCACTCCGCCAGCTTGTCCCCCACCTGGTTGAAGCAGAGTATCAGCACCGAGAGCATCACCGACGGCGGGATGATGATCCACGGCGCGTCGAAGATGAAGCGGGAGCCCTCCTGTATCATCATCCCCCAGGAGGGAAGGTCTCCCAGCGACGCGCCGCCTCCCAGCCCCAGGAACGAGAGCGTCGCTTCCAGCATGATGCTCGTGGCGATGCCGGTGGTGGTCAGCGGCAGGAGGAGCGGCATGAGGGAGGGGATGATATGATGTACCGCCACGCGGGACTCGCGCGCCCCCAGCGCCCTGGCCGCGGTGATGAAGTCCTCCTTATCCAGCTCCTCCACCTTTACGGCGACAGCGCGTGCCAAGGGCGCCCAGGTTCCCGCCACGATGGCGACGATGACGGTAAGGATCCCCTCGCCGAGGACCATGGCGAGCGCCAGAGCGAGGAGGAGCGACGGGATGGAGAGGAACACTTCCACGGCGGCGTTGATGGGAACGCGCGCCGCTTTTCCCGCCAGCCCCGCAATGGTCCCCACCGCCAGGCCCACGACGACGCTCGCCAGCCGTGAGAGCACGCCGATGAGCAGGGACATACGCCCGCCGATGAGCGTCCGCGCCAGGATGTCCCT
>JAGODF010000408.1 GCA_017998375.1 Spirochaetota bacterium | reverse complement strand
GAAAGGAACGAGGAGGCACACGCCCTGGCCACTTCCTCGCCGGCGATCGCCTGGCTTATCAGGTCAAGGTTGGTGCCGCCGAACTCCTCCTCGTGCCCCATGCCGAGGTAGCCGATGGACGCGAGCTTCTTGATGTTCTCCTTGATAAGCGAGAGCACCTCGTGCTCGGAGGCCCTGTCGAGCATCGGCGCGCGCGGCGCGATCTCCTTCTGGCAGAAGTTCGCGAAATTCTGCTTTATCGATAACTGTTCTTCGCTGAATGAATAATTCATGGTGTTCTCCTTAGAACATGCTCAGGATGCGTGATATGATGAACCTCTGCACTTCCGATGTCCCGCCGCCGATCTGCGCCAGCTTCGCGTCGCGCAGCATCTTCTCCACCGGGTACTCGTGGATGTAGCCGTACCCGCCGAATATCTGCACCGCTTCCGACGCGGCCTTGATCCCCCAGTCGCCCACGAACGCCTTGGCGATGGACGTGTGCATGTGGTTGAGCGGCAGGCCCGCGTCCTTGTCGTAGGCGACGCGGTAGACGGCGAGCTTCGCGGCCTCCATGATCACCTTCATGTCGGCGAGCTTGTGCTGGATTGCCTGGAACGACTTTATCGGCTTGTCGAACTGCACGCGGTCCGTGGCGTACTGCGCGCACTGCTCGATGGCGAACTGCATCGACCCCACGAACGGCGCCAGCAGGGCGCTGCGGTCCCAGGAGAGCGTCTCGTGCGTGTACTCGAAGCCCTTGCCTATCTCGCCCAGAACGTTCTCCTCGGGAACCTCGCAGTCCTCGAGGAAGACCTCGCTGGTGGTCGACGCGCGCACGCCCATCTTGTGGAACGGTTTGCCCGTGGAAAATCCCTTGAATCCCTTCTCCACGATGAAAGCGCTGATCCCCGCGTGCTTGAGCTTCTTGTCCACCGTGGCGTAGACCACGCAGACGTTGGCCACCGGTGCGTTGGTGATGAAGGTCTTGGATCCGTTGAGGACCCAGCGGTCGCCCTTCTTTGTCGCGGTGGTCTGCATCGACGCGGCGTCGGAGCCGGCGCCAGGCTCGGTGAGGCCCATGCAGCCTATCCACTCGCCCGTGGCGAGCTTAGGGACGTACTTCTTCCGCTGCGCCTCGGTGCCGCGCTTGAAGAGAGTGTCAGTACAGAGGTAGGTGTGCGCGCCCAGCGCGAGCAGGTGGCCGCTGTCCACGCCCGCCTGTCCCAGCGCCTCGCCCGCGAGGCAACAGGTAACCACGTCGGCGCCCGATCCGCCGTACTCCTCGGGGAACGGCAGTCCCAGGAGCCCCATCTCCGAAAGCTTCTTCCACACGTCGAAGCTGAATTCCGATTTGAGATCGGCCTCCTCGCAGAAGGGGACGATTTCCTTCTTCGCGTACTTGTACACCGTTTCCCGGAACATCAACTGCTCTTCAGTAAACCCGAATTCCATGATATCCTCCTTTCATCTTTGCGAGACTTACGTCTCGCGCTCTCCAAGGGGGCCCCTGCGGGGGGCTTTCCCAGGGGCTTCGCCCCTGGACCCCAAGGAGTTCACGACCTGTGTACTGATAAGTTCTTTGTGCGACTCTCGTCCCAGGCTCTCCAAGGTGGCCCCTGCGGGGAGCCTTCCCAGGGGCTACGCCCCTGGACCCCGTTTGTTATCGACTGTTACTTGCGCTCTCCTATGGAGCACCTGCGGGATCTTTCCCATCCCGGCGAGCTAGAATGAGCCCCTAACGGCTTCTTGCGCATCTGGTCATCCTGAGCGCAGTCGAAGGGTGATTCCCCGTCAACCGTCATGGTTCGACTTCGCTCACCATGACGCATGCCCCGCCTCCGTGCACATCTCGTCAATTCAATACAATATCCCACAGCTCCGTTTCACTTCTTCGTAATCATCGCGATGATCTGGTCCTTGATCTTCTTCGTGTATTCGCCGTAGTTAAACGCGCCGTTGTCGATCACGTACTGGATGATAGTGCCCTGTATCAGCGAGATAATGACGGTTGCCGTGTACTGGATGTCCATTTCGATGAACGCGCCGTTCTTCACGCCCTCGTTGAGGATCGCGGCGCACTCGTCCCGGTAGCTCTGGAAGAGCTTCATGTTCGCCTGGCGGATGCGCGCGTTGTGGTTGATCTGCGTCCAGAAATCAATCAGCACGTAGAAGTAGTCCTTCTCCTTTTCCACCAGGTCGAACGCCTGGTCGCAGAAGGTAATGAGCTTGTCCGCCGGGCTCGTGAGCTCGGAGAGCGCCTTGTTAAGGAAGAACTTCAGGTTGGAGTTCATCTCCTTGAGGAGATTGAGCAGCAGGTCCTGCTTGTCCTTGAAGTAGTAGTGGACCAGGCCCGCCGAAAGCCCCGCCTCCCGCGCGATGTCCCGGATGGTGAAGTTGTAGTAGCCCTTGCGCCCCACCACCTTGTAGGCGGCCTTGGTCAGCTGGCTCCGCCTCATGCGGCTGATGTCGTTGGACTTCCTCTCGTCTTTCGCCTCGGCTGCTCGTATCACGGTTCTTTCCTTCCTTTTGGAAATTTCGCACTGATTCAGTGGATGATGGTGATGCCGCACCCGCGGGCGACATCGCCCCGGCGCTCCACCTCTTCCACGGCAATCCACCGGTCCAGTTCCGGCGCGCGCCTGAGCTTCTGCTGGTACCCCGCTTCCTCGTGGGGAGACGTGCCTCCCATGATGAGCGCGATCTTCTCCCGCCGCATGCACGCGCGCGGGTCGATCACCAGCGTCCCGGCATCGTCGTACTCGGCGCCCGGCGTTCCGTCGATAGACTCGACCATCGCCTTGAAACGCGCGGGCAGCCCGTCCACCCCCGCCTGCGCCGCCTCCATCATCATCTCCACGACGCTTTTCCCGCTGAGCTTCGCGATGTCCGACATCCCGTCGGAGCAGAGCGCCACCCGGTACTCGTCTCCGGAAAGGACGAGCTCGGCGGCGTGGGCGATCTCCCGGCTCCGCCCGGCGAAGTACATGTCCGGCCGCGACATGTATTCCACGCGCCGCTTCGTCACGTTGATGACGATGATCGCGCTGTCACCGCCGTTGAGCGCCGTCAGCGTGAGCTCGCCGTTCCTCTCGGCAAGTCCCACACAGCTGAATGTCGCCTTGTGCCGATAGTCCTGCCGCGCGAAGACGCCGTTCACCAGCGCGCGCCATCCCTCTATACCGGAAGGCGTCCCGCTCTCCGCGAGGCCGGCGCGCAGCCGCT